>JBKPAC010000200.1:0-19019 GCA_046726175.1 Acidobacteriota bacterium | reverse complement strand
CCGCTCATCTCACCACTTGTTTGTGCGTATACGACATTGGTTAAGATGCCTAGCAACAAGACGGTGCCGAAGAAATTCAAAACTAAGTGAGTTCTCTTCGTCATACTTCCTCCCAGTTTTCCTCTCGTTGAAGAACGTTAGGGGATCTCTCCCAAGCCATTCAGTACGGCGATGCAACTAACGATTCAGGTTCAGAAGTACCTTCTCGGAGTCAAGACTTGAAGCAGATGACGATGATCGGAGTAAAAGCTTAATGCTCTGGAGTGACCTGAACCCGACTCTCAATTGCCGATACTGTGAAGTTAAAGGTAGCGAAGGCATGGGCAGCGCGTCTTTTGTCATTCTGAAAATTTGCGGGTTCAATGCCGATGATCATTTGTTCCCGAAACCGACATATTCAGTGAGCTTATTAAGCTGAAACGCCATTGAGAGCGGATTCTGTATCTTTGAAAAAACTTGAGAAGTTATGAATTCGCCACTTGAGGAGCGGGCGAGGGTGGTTAAAAACGAAGGGCTTTCTGCCTCGTTTGGAGTGTTTCGCCGCAGAAAACAATTTACCACAGAACAATTTTTGCGACTCCGAACCCTGAAAATCGACACGATCGTTGAGCCATACTTAAGTCGCTCGATAGCGAAGATTTGGCGTCAGTTTGACGTGACTGGAGGGCGATGGATGAGAGTCTGTGGCAATCAATGGACTACGAACCATCCTTCGGACGGCTGCTCTGTTGGATTTAAGTCAATCAAGGGGAACGTGTAGCAATCAGTGGAACCAACTGAAACGCGTTCGCAATGCGGCGGCCAGGGTTCGATCCCCTCTGCTCCACCAACAAGTCCTCTCAGTCTCTTAACGACCTCCATCCTCACTTCACTCTGCTCTGAGGCGGCGATCATGCAGCCGGAAATAACCACTCTGGAGGGCGGTGTGCTCGCCGATTGAGACCAACGCGCAGCCTGCAATGCCGATCAGCCGGAGTCCCCACGTTAGGTGTTGATGAGTACTCCGACAGTGTCTTCTTTACATCGCGATGAGTACGGCCTTTGTCAGGCTGCGACTCTTTATTTCAAGTGATTTTAGTCTTTCGACTCGGAAGTGCGGCTACTGTCGTTTGTAGTAGCCAGAGATCACGACCGCTGTGATCGAGTTAATGAAGAGAATCTCGCTCCCGTCAGGCGCAACGACGATGTGGGCGGTTGGTTCGGTAGCACCTTGTACGGTGATCGTGCCGCGGCAGTCTGTGCCGATCTGAAAAGTATTAGTGAAGCTACGAGTAAAGACGCCACCGGCGAGTTGTATGGTGTCTGTGTTAGACGATGTGCCGTCTGCGTTGAAGGTCGTCAATCCTACAGCGGCGAAGGGTGTGAATGGGCCATTCGGTCTTAGCGTTGTTTCTCCGCCGGCACCGAACGAGCCATAGCCGGTCCAGATGTAACGGTACGTCCCGAGCACGGTTGCGTTGCTGCATTGTGCTGCTACTACCCCGGAAACAGAAGCCATCAGGATAGTGGCTAGTGCCAGTTTTAATCCATGTTTACAGTTCATGGTTGATTCCTTTCTTCGCTTGAGGTTTTCGGTCTTATGACCGCCTTAGTAGTTAAATCGTTTCGTAAGTTGCAAAACTTCGAACCGTCAACTTTTGTCTATCGAATAAGGCGGGAATATGAGGTGAATCAGCTAACGCCAGCGGAATTTTTTCGGCGCCTCGGCGGGTTGTGGTAATTTCTGAACGCCCGACTACAGAGGTTTGTTATGCGGACCCACTCGCCGGAAGAGATCACGCGACTGCTCGTGGCGTGGAGCGATGGCGACGACTCTGCGCTCGCGGAGCTGACTCCGCTAGTTTATGAAGAACTGCATCGCCTGGCTCATCACTATATGAATAATGAGCGTGAGGGCCACACCTTACAATCCACGGCCCTTGTCAACGAAGCTTATGTCCGGTTGATCGATTGGAAAAATGTTCGATGGCAGAATCGTGCACACTTTTTCGCGGTTTCAGCACAGCTGATGCGACGCATACTGGTTGACTTCGCACGTGCTCGCGGTTATCAAAAGCGCGGCCGTGGGACGCGCGCTGTGGCCCTCGACGAAGCAGCTATCGTGGCAACTGAAAAAAGCGCAGATATGGTGGCACTTGATGAAGCCTTAGCGTCACTTGCCGAACTTGATCCGCGTCAGAGCAAAGTTGTCGAGCTCCGATTCTTCGGAGGGTTGAGCTTAGAAGAGACAGCTGAGGTGCTAAAAGTGTCGACGGGCACCGTGAGACGCGACTGGAGCTTGGCCCGCGCCTGGCTGCATCGCGAATTGTCTAATCGGTACTAAGCAATCAGTGACTCGTCATTGTTTTCTTATGACGCCTGAACGCTATCGAAAAATCGGGGAGTTGTTTCACGCCGCGCTGGAAGTCGAAGAAGGCCACCGCGCTGCTTTCCTGGCAAGTGAGTGCGCAGGCGACGAGGATTTGCTTCGCGAAGTGACATCGTTAATCGCGTCACACGAACAGGCCTCGGATTTCATCGCCTCGCGCGCGCTGTCTGTCGTCGCCGAACAACTGATCGCCGATGAGGTCGACGCGCTTGTCGGACAGACAATTGGCCGTTACCGTGTGCTGTCCATCATCGGCGCTGGGGGTATGGGGCGGGTTTATCTCGCCGAAGATACAGCTTTGGGCCGTCGCGTTGCGTTGAAGCTCTTGCCCCAATACTTCACTCACGACAGAAATCAAGTGCAGCGCTTTCGTCAAGAAGCTCGGGCCGCCTCCGCTCTGAATCACCCGAATATCCTCACGGTGTACGAGGTCGGTCAAATAGACGACACGGAGTTTATCGCTACGGAATACGTCGATGGGCAAACGTTGCGTTCCCGGCTGCGAGATTCGCCATTCCGTCTCCGCGAGGCGCTCGACGTGGCGGCACAAATCGGCGAGGCTCTCGCGGCCGCGCACGCTGCCGGCATCATTCACCGCGACATTAAGCCTGAAAACGTCATGTTGCGGACTGACGGTTATGTGAAAGTGGTGGACTTCGGTCTTGCGAAGCTAACGGAGAATGTTTCAACGCTTTCACCGATCAATACCCAGGCTGCTACAAGAGAAGTCATCAAAACCAGTCCGGGCGTTGTGATGGGCACTATCCAATACATGTCGCCGGAGCAGGCTCGAGGCCTTCGGGTTGATGCGCGTACGGATGTGTGGAGCCTTGGCGTAATCATTTACGAAATGGTCACATCAAGAAGACCGTTTGAAGGACCCACGCAAGGCGACACGACAGTAGCGATCCTGGAACGTGATCCAGCACCACTCAGTCGGTACGCGCCCGAGGTCCCCGCAGAGCTAGAGCGAATCGTCATGAAAGCGCTCGCGAAGGAGGTGGACCTGCGCTATCACAGCGTCAAGGACATGGCAATCGACCTGAGACGCTTACGCCGCCAAGTCGAGATCGATGCCGAGATGAAGCGTTCTTCATCCACGTCAGAAATCGACCAGCGTCCAAGTCAGCCAATTGACCAGGTGTCAACACACGTTCAGTCTGCGGCGCAGCCAAGCGCAGAGAAGTCGTCGCACACAACATCAAGTGTTGAATATGTAGTAAGCGAAATCAAAAAACATAAGAGCACAGGGGCCCTAGTTAGTCTGTTTTTTCTAATTGTGTTGGGCAGTATCGCGTATGGTCTGTACAAACTTACGAATAGACAAGGGCCACCGCCACCAGCATCCGCATTTCAGACTATTAAGATGACGCGGCTTACGGCGAGCGGCAAAGTCAAAGACGCTGCCATCTCGCCGGATGGTAAACACGTGGTTTATACAGAGGAGGACAACAAGCAGGAGAGCATTTGGGTACGGCAAGTCGCGACAGGCAGTAGTGTTCGAATCGTTCCTCCAGCTGAGGCATTCTATGCCGATCTAACGTTCTCACCTGGCGGTGACTACGTTTACTTCGTCAAGGGGACACTGTCTGAGTCCTCTTGGTCACTTTATCGGATACCGGCGCTTGGCGGCGCATCGACAAAAGTGACTGACCAAGTCGATACCGCCGTCACGTTTTCGCCCGATGGTCAGCGCATGGCGTTCGTGCGCGCGCTTCCACAACAAGGCGATTATTCATTGGTGGTAGTGAATGTTGATGGTACAGGCGAGCGAATTCTTGCCACCCGTAAGCAACCAGACTTTTTCGTGTTCGATGGCATCATCCGTCTTAGCTGGTCTCATGATGGAAAAACAATCGCGTGTCCATCAGGCAGCGCTGACGCGGATGGCATTTATTTCAATGTGGTCGGCGTGCGGGTTGAAGACGGCACAGCAAAGCTACTGACAACCAAAAGATGGGGACGAGTTTCTCAGGTCGAATGGCTGGCAAATGACAGCGATTTAGTCATGGTGGCCCAAGAGGAAGAAGCCGCGTATGCGCAGCTTTGGCGAATCTCTTCTCAGAGCGGCGAGGCGCATCGCGTCACCAATGACTTAAACCGCTATAACGATGTAAGCCTAACAAGCAATGCTACCGCTCTGGTGACAGTGCAATCGAACCGCAGTTCTAACATTTGGGTCGCTCCCGACGGTGACGCTCGTCGTGCCAAACAAATCACCACCGGCACATCCGATAGTTCCCTGGGTCTCTGTTGGACACCTGATGGCAAAATTGTTTTTCAGTCCGACGCGAGCGGGAAACCGGAGATATGGATCATGAGTCCCGATGGAAGCGATCGTCGACAACTTACGCACGATGGTTATAACTTCCGCCCCGTAGTCGCCGCCGCAGGACGTTACATTGTTTTTCATTCTTTTCGTGCTGGCAGAACCAATGTTTGGCGGATGGATCTGGACGGCGGAAATCAACGTCAATTGACGAACGGCAAGAGAAATTTCTTTCCAGATGTTTCCCCCGACGGGCAGTGGGTGGTTTATTCATCGCCTGATTCCGGCGAGATAAGGTTGTGGAAAGTTTCTATTGACGGGGGCAATCCGGTGCAATTGCATGCTCTGAACGCGCACTTGCCCGCTATTTCTCCTGACGGCAAGCAGGTCGCCGCCTTTTATCAAGATGAGAAAGCGAATCCAGTGCAGGGAGTCATGATCTTTCCTTTCACCGGAGGAGAAGCGACCAAGCGGCTGAATATTATGCTTGACGCAGTTAACGGATTCGCGCTTCATTGGTCCCCTGACGGTCGCGCTCTCTTGCACTTCGATGAGAATCTCTCAAACATCTGGAGCCAGCCGGTGGATGGCGGGGCGGCGACACAGGTAACAAAATTTGAGGGAGATCCGATCTTCAATTTCGCGTGGTCCCACGATGGCAAATGGCTCGCGCTTGCTCGCGGCCGGGTGACAAACGACGTGGTCCTCATCAGCGACCTCAAGTGACCACCAGTGTCATGTCAAATCGGTTCTCGCCTTTCGAACAAAGCTCGAACGTGTTTCGATTACTAAGTTGAAATCTAATTGGTGGCGGGGAACGGTCTGCGTAAAAGCGCTTCCAGTGTGTAAACAGCTGCCAGTTAGTAATCAGGCTGCACCGCGTCCTAAAGGCCTTCTAAGAATCCTTTTGCGGCTTCCACCGTGAACCGATTACTTCGACAGGCAATATACATATCAGGTCGAACAAGATAGTAGCCTCCGTTCTCCACTCCTAAGTCTCTATACAAGTCCTTCGTACCTGGCGTAAGCGGTATGGTTTCAATCTGAATTAAGTCATCATTCTCGTCAAACAAACCACGGACGGCATTTATTTTTTCTTTGCTCTGAGTTCCTGGAAAGAGGAGAAGATGGAGGGCGGGACTATTGACTAGAGCTTGAATATTGACCAGCTTGTCTCTGTCTTGAAACATAAGAAACGGTAGCCGATCTCCTGGACGTGGTGCTTTTCTTGGAAACGAACCGAAAGAAGCACTTCGAGAAAGAGAACTATTTTGGTAGTGAATGCTGATTTGGGAAATCAAACGGAAAGCAAACTTTAATAGATGCTTTTCCTTTGGAATGAGGGCGACCAAGTGAGGCATTACGTGAACGCGCCAAAATACTACGAGAGGGTTTTGGCTGACCGTTATACCGAATAGTCGGTCCGTCGTTTGCACAAGCTTGCGCGCAACCGGTAGACGTTCCTCTTGATACGTATCGAGTATCGTTTGTTTCGCTTGACCTCTGATAACCAACGCTAGCTTCCACGCCAAGTTATATGCATCTTGCAGTCCTGTGTTCATGCCTTGCGCTCCTGCGGGCGAGTGCACATGGGCGGCATCGCCAGCAAGAAAGCATCTGCCTTTGCGAAACTGAGCCACATAACGGTGATGCGCGTGGTACAAAGAGATCCATTGAGGGTCTGAAAGTGTGACGTTCATCTCCAGTTTCTTAGCGAAATCACGATTGACCTCTTCGAAAGAAATTGTGTCTTTGTCGGCATATTCTTCCGATACGATGCCAGATACTCGGCAGCGCCCGTCTGTCATCGGGAAAAAGAGTCCAAATCCGTCCCTCGAAAGAGCAATGGCGGCTTCATCGTCCGCAAAGGGCCAATTGATTTTGCAATCAAGCACAAAGAGAGATTCTTTGTACGTTTCCCCTCCGAACGGAATGTCTAGCATTTTGCGAACAAGACTACTTGCTCCATCCGCGCCAATCAGCCAATTTGTTTCTACCTCTTCTTCTTTCTCGAGATGTCTGATGGTTGCGGAAACACCGCTTTCGTCCTGATTGAATGAAATTAGTTCCGTCCGCCATTCCACGCCGTGATCTCTGTGCTGAAGAAAACCGTCCAACAATGGTTCTGTTTTCGATTGCTCAAGGATCAGTAAAAAAGGAAATTCGGTTAATCCTTGACCGAAATGTCCCAGGAGAACACGCTGGGCCAGCTTTCCATTCACAACGTAGTTGATTGTTTGAAAGATCCTTCCTTGCTTGACCGCAGTTTCAGCGAGTCCCATTTGCTCGAATATTTCGAGCGATCGGGGCTGTATGACCAGGGCGCGAGATTGAGTAGTCGGCCCGTCGTTTTTTTCCACAATGCGAAAAGGAATGTCAAAGCGAGCAAGTTGGCATGCCATCATGAGCCCGGTTGGCCCTGCACCGACGATGAGAACCGGTAGTTTCTCGCGCTCGGTTAGTGGCTTGTTCATAACTCCTCTTGCTTCGCCTGCACCTTGCGCAGAGCCAAGTCGCACTGCACACGCTTACGAACAACAAGTCAATTTGGTTGCGCAAGATCGCCACACACGTCAAGCTCCAGTCACCGGCAGATGACCTCGGAGCACGAGAGCTACGAGTAATCGGTTAGAGCGATTGGCAAAATTATTGCAGTCGAACGATCTCTTTTTTGTCGTCAGCTTGACGTGACTGAAGGGGGGTAAATGAGACTATGTAGAAACCTTGCAATGCAAATGCAATCTCGGACGGCTGCTTTGTTGAATTTCAGTTATTAGGTGGGAGCGTGTAGTAATCAATGGAACCAACTAGCGCCGCGTTAGCAATGAGGAGGCCAGGGGTTCGATCACCCTCTGCTCCACCTACAACGCTCATCGCATCAGTACCGGCAGGCGCTCATCCGTTTCTCATTTGCCAAAATGATCATTGCAAGTTAACACCTAAGAAATTCTAAGGCGTGTGACATCGTAAAGGATTCTCGCACACTCAACGATTCAGCGCCCCGGCCCAACCAGCGAAGCACGATAATTATTCGATGCGCGATCCTATCTAAAACGATCCGCCGTTATCGAGCATAAACGTCCCACAGACTCTTGACCCGAAGCCGATCGCGCAACCGTTCGACCGGTATTTCACTTTCAAGGATCTCGACTCGACGCGTCTCGCCGGGCTGTAGATGGATATAGTTGTCCGAGAATCGCCCATAGCTTTTGTCGATACCGAGCTCGACGAAGGCCGCGAATCGCCGGGCCGCGAGCGTCAACACCGACTTCCCATTCTCAAGCATCAGTGAGGACTCAATCTGGGGCTTCTGAAGCGCAAGGTACTTTGGCGGTACGAAGAACGAAACTCCAGACGAGACGATCTGTTCCTCCTCCACGAGCTCGTATGAAACGTAGTACTGCCGACGATTCTCATAGCTCTTCTTGCGATAAGTCTCGCGTGCGGGAGCCTCTCCAACTTCGTTCGCGAAGTCCAATTCGATTAGCAGCGTCGAACGATTAGCCGGGAGCGTCACCGCTCTTTGCCCGCGTCGGACAATCGTGCCGTCGAAACGACCCAACACCCAGCGGAGCTTGAGTGCAACATCCTCGAACCGGTCATTCACGCCCCATATCTTCAGGGCTGTTCGTTTTCCCAAGTCGACGGAACCGGGCGCCTCCTCCAACACACCGCTTACCAGCACCGGGCTAAAGAAGCGGCCAGCGAAATAGTGGAGTGCCTTCCATCGCCCGAAGTAATCGATGCTGCTATCAGAGATTACGGGCCAGTTGTCGTTGAGCTGCCAGTAGAGAGCGCCCGTCGATCGAGGATGGTTGCGCCTCAAGGCCTCGGTGCCGCAACGCATAGCTTCGGCTTGGACCACCTGCGATAGATATACCCAGTTCTCGAGGGAACTGGGCAGCCCAAAAAGCACAGCCACTTGACGGGCAATTTTGGTCGTGCCGATGTCATTGGTCTTGCCGTCTCCATTAAGGTCGTGGTGATCGAGAATTGACGACGCGAAATAACGATCGTCCGGCGCGGTAAACGCCCGAATGGTTTCGATGTCGGGCAGCGAGTGATAACCAAACTCAGCGACGAAGCGGTACTGGCCCATCTCGTCGAACTTTGAGAAGGGAGCGCCATCCCAAACGTCGTAGTTGTGCTCGTTGCCTGAGTTGCCTTTCGCGTCCGGGCTTTTCATCTCGCGATCGAGCGGATGATGGGGGCTGCTGGGCCAGTACGGCCTGTCAGGGTCGAGCTGCGTAACCGTCTCTGGTATGAGCTGACTAAAAATCTTGTCGTATTCCTCCCACGTAGCGGTCTGGTATTTTTTCATCCAGTTCTGGCCACCTGCCATGTTGACCTCATGCTCATTGTTGCCACACCAGAGCGCGATCGAGGTGTGATGACGCAGGCGCTTGACTACATTGGTGATTTCGGTCCTCACGTTCTCGAGATAGGCAGCATTGGCTATGTAAGGTCCCACAGCGAACATGAAGTCGTGCCAGATCAGGAGACCATTCTCGTCTGCGAACTCATAGAAGACATCGGCTTCGTAGAGTCCGCCACCCCATACGCGAATCATATTCATGTTCTGTTTAACGCAAGCTTCGAGCAGACGCCGATAACGGGCTTCGGTGAGGCGATCGGGGAGGGCGTCCGCAGGAATCCAGTTGGCACCCTTTGCAAACAAGATCTTGCCGTTCACTTCGATCGCAAACGATTCGCCACGTGCGTCCTTCTCGCGAACGACACGCACAGTGCGCAACCCTACACGATGAGACTGCCGGTGGACTTCGCGCTCGCCGCTCATCAAACGCGCCGTCACTTTATATAGAGGATGCTCGCCCCAGCCGTTCGGCCACCAAAGACGGGGCTGCGGAATCGTCAGCGCTTGTTGCAACTCATTCGAGGTGACGATCACGCGATCCCATGTGATTCGACGCTCACCAAGCGAGACCTCAAGCTCAAGCTGGAGCGGGATTTTGACATCGAAGCGATCGATCTTTGTGGTGACGTTCAAGCTAGCGCGCGCAGGGTTCGTAAGGTCCTGGCGAATCGCAAGCTCGGTGACGCGCGCTGCATCGTAGGCTGCCACGCGGATGGGACGCCAGATTCCCGAGGTCAGCAGACGGAGACCCCAGTTCCACCCGAAGTCCGAAGCCTCCTTCCGCGCGAAGAACAGATTGCCTTTCCGGCAGTCCATCAACTCGCCCTCTCGGCACCAGATGACTTTTGGATCGCCGTCTCTCTGCTGTTTATTCCAATCGAGAATCGAGCGGAAGACCACGCGAATCTCGTTCTCGCCCGCTCGCAGTAACGGCTTGATGTTCCACTCGTATTCCACGAACATGTTTTTGGTCTTCGCAACCAAAGTCTGGTTCACGAAGACTTCGGCGATCGTATCGAGTCCGCGGGCGTCCAAAAGGATGCGATCGTGTTTCAAGAATTCCGGAGGTACGATGAAGAACCGTCGATATTCCCACTCCTTTTTCTCGACCCACTGGGCATCGAGTTCCTGATCGCGGTAATAGGGATCTTTGAGGCGGCCAACACGAAGGAGGTCGCTTTGGACCACTCCCGGTACGCGGCCCTTTAACCATTCGGTCTCGTCAGTAGCTTTGAATTGCCAATCCCCGTTCAGATCGATAGCTGCGGAAACGGAGGCGCCATTTCGTATCGAGGCGAAAGCAGGCGGCGACTCGTCTGTACCGGCAGAAACATCGATGAAGGCGGTTAGACTAAGACCCAAGAACAGGGATCTAACGAAATGTTTGTGCACGCGCATAGTTAGTTCAACTCAACGACAAACTGAAGCTTGTCGGAGATTTAGCGATAGATCTTGATATTGATCTCAACGTCACATTGCCACTTCTTTCGAAGCTGATGAACGAGTGCCCTGCCAACGTAATGAGATGTGCCGGCTCCAATCAAAATAACGCTCGGTGGCTGCATACCGTTTTGGCTTATTCCCGCGCCCCGGAAAAATTCGCTAAGCTGCGGCTGAACCCGAATGAATTCTTTAAAGCTTTGTTCCCAGTTGCGGGTTGCTGGAAAATCTCGCGTGGAGTGAAGAGCAAACCTCCGGAGCGCTTATCTTCTTCCGGCAAAGACAAAAGCTTGGTTAAGGCGTTTATCAACAGAATTTCCTGGCCCTGATTAATGCGCCGAAAGCGGTTGCACCACCCAACGGCTTGGCGCACTTACCGGCACTCCTTCTTTTAATTCTGAGCCGAGCAGGACGCGAATGTGTCCCCTCGGGCTCTGCATTGTATAGAGAGTGTTTTCATCAACGGTGAACCATTCCGGCCACTCGTTGAGTCGCACGTAGTCTCGATCAAAGTTGAGTACGCGACGATGGCGGGCGAAATCGAAATGGAGCTTGCCGCGCCAAGAACGTGACGCGTCAAGCGAGAGGTAAAGCCGATTACCCATTCGGTGTGCTCCCAATCGCAGGCCCTCGCGCCAGTTCTCGAGATAACAGCCCTGAGTTTTCATTAGCGCATAGAGCAGCACCGTGCGCGCCCAGTTACCGTCCGGGTAGGCGCTTTCCACCGTGCCATCACCACTAGACTTTTGAAAAGCCATCAGTGTACGAATTTCCGTCTCGATGAAATCCAAAGCTTCAGGCACAGGTTCGCGGGCCACCAGATAGATCGTGCTTTCAATCGTGTCGGCGTAACCATCTTGTCGGCCATGCTCCCAATCGTAGTTGCGATACTTGGGCAAGTTCTTCAGCACACGCAGAACGGCCTCGCGATACTTCGTTTCATTTGTCACCATATAAAACGTGTACACCGCGCCATACACGTAACCCCAATTATCTACGAGGCCACGATCAAGTGGCTCCAGATCAGAGCATCGGATTTCGTTGTAAAGCATGCCATCCTCATTCGCGGATTGCAGGATACGGTCAAGCATGCGCGCAATTGCCACGCGGTAAGGAGCAGCGCGCTCGGTACGACGATAATCTTCAACGGCGTAGAGCAGCACCAGGCCAACAATGATTTCGTTACCGTGGTCTCGCAGGCGTAAGCGGTCTGGTCCTCGATGTTCTTTGAAGTCCCATGAGTATCCAGGCAGGCCATGATTGCGCGGCATCACTTCGCGTACATAGGCATCGCCTATACTTTCGGCCCACTCAAGAAAGCGGCGATCGCTAGTCATCGTCGCCAATCGCACCAGTGTCTGAAGCAAATCACCATTCACTTCAGCTCCATTGTCGGGCAGGTTTCCGAAATCTGTATGGATCGAGGCCTTCTGCATCACAGCAGCCGTGATATCCACCATGCGATAGAACCAGGGAGTGGCACCTAACAATTCGGTGATTGCCAGCAGACCATCTTTGGCATACTCAGCAGCGCCGAAGATGCTTGCTGGACCAACTTCCTGCCCTTTCAACTCCAGATCTCCGGGAATGCCATCCAGAACATTTGTGTATCTGATCTCATTGCGCAGCATCTCGCGCAAGCGTCCCTCATAAGTTGGCCGGTCTGTTAAGAAGGCTGTGGCCACAAGATAAGGATAATTGTCCGCGCCGGAATTGTGAGGGGTGTATCTGTCGTAATAGACATTCTCGCGCTTGAAAGCCGACAAGTAGTCGGGCAACAAGAGGGTTCGTTGGTCAGCATGTTTAAGCCAGGCATGCAGATTCCGGTCGGTGCGACGAAAAGCTTCCTCTGCATGCACGCCGTTATCAGCGGCGAGGCGAAAACTGTCCTTTGTAGATTGCGCGATCGCAATCTCGCATGGCGACCAGAGTATGCTTGCCATCAAAGTGACAACCAGCAGCTTCACACGAGATACGATCGCTGGCCAACCTGTCGCCGCCGCAAGACAGTTGTTAAGTCGTTGAATTTTTGAACTCCTTTCGCCTTAACCAACCTACAAGGGCTCGCCTACAACCGCGATCACACTCTTACCGTCGGGTCTGCTCTTGGCAGTTGAGTTCTCCATAACAAAAGCGAAGGCCTTCTAACGTGCAGGGCCAGACTTCAACCTGCCGGCGGCAATCCAAGCTTCAAGAGGTTCAACTGCCGGAGTGGTGTTATCGCCTTTTACATCGGGCGTCAGCAGCACGACGATCCGGACCTCCTGTATCTTTTCCGGCAACCGGATGACCAGGTTATGCACGTCCGGTTGTTGCGCCTGCGGTGGCGGAGGATTAGCAGCAATGACTTCAAAGTGTGCGCCCGCTGGTGAAAGAATGCGCGCGTGCATCTGAGCCTTGCCCTGAGTCAGTGTGGCCCTATCGCCTTGCAAGGCGATTTGCGCTCGAGTGTGAAAGTTCCAGACGATCTGAACTGGTCGTGGCGCTTGCACTTCGTCTTGCACGATCACTTGCCGGCGATTGATCAGAGCGACACCACGGCTGGCACGCGTTACATTTGCCTTGTATGCATCACTAAGATCCGCCACGGCGAAGGCGCGGAGCGGGGTTGATGAAAACGCGACGATTGGAGCCTTGCCTGCTGGGTCTTGGTTCTCACCATCGATCGTTAGAGTGTTGTGTCCTTCCGTGCGATTCCGATAATAAGTCCAGCGCTGTTTAGTGAAATCGAAGTAGCCTGGCAACTCGTAGCTGTCTGGTCCAAGATCCAGGGCCCAGCGATAGCCCGCTGCATCGATCACAAAAGTGCCGAGGTCTAATTGACTGTGGCTTGATTTGCTGTTGCCTCCTTTGAAGCCAACGTAGACGGCATGCGGATCGCTCCAGGCGCTCCGGAAAAAGGCGACGTTTACGCCCCGAAAGAGAGCATCAAGTGGTAAATCTACGTCATGCGCGGCTTCTGTTGATGCGGGACACCAGAGAAGGTGAAAGATGTCCGGCTTATCTCCAACAAGGCTACTTTCGTGCTGCGCATAGAAAGCCCGATCGAACTCGCTAGCGAACCAGAACATTTGTGATGCTGTGCCGATAGTCTCTCTCGCATCCGAATAGTTGAATTGCAGCTTGAGCGGGCCAATGGAATAGATCCGAAAGAGACCTGTATCGGGTAAGCCTTCGGTCTTTTGCTTGAAACCAAAGTCTGTGCCGAGCGCCGTCTGCAAGGCGGTTAGAAAGAAGACCTCATAGCGCGTTGCGTAGTTCCAGTAACCTGGGCCTTCCGCACCGCCTCCATCGGGCGCAAACGCGCGTCTGGAAGCAATAATTGAGTCGCGCGCGTGATTTATAATCTGACGAGCTATCTCAGGCTCCTCGTCAGCTATAGCGAGCGCACCTATAGTCAGTCCTCCATTGCACACCTGATTCCAATTGTTCTCTCTAACGGTCCATCTAGTACGCTGTGCATAATCTCTCAAGCCAGGTTTCAGGCCTTTCTCTATGATCGCCTTGCGAATCGTCACGCGATCCTGCGGCGAAAGAAAATCGAACAGCCAGTCGTAACCAATGCCTAAAGCGTTCGTCATCTCTGCCGTGTCGAGAAAATGCGGCGGATTCCAATCCGGTAGAGAGGCAGCGGCAAGCATCTCGTCACGCGCGCGCGCACCCTTACGACTGTCGCCGTCCAAACGGTAGAGGCCCGCGAGCGTGCTGATACGACGCAGTGCGGCCCGACTCTCACTAAGCAGATCGGGCGCAAGGCGGTGATTGACGGGCGGCTCCGAAAGCATCTTATGCGCTTCCTCTTGCAAGCGGTCATACCAGGAGCGAACCAGTCGCTCCTCTTTCATATTGCGCTTGACGCGAAACAATTCTGCGTTCAAAAGCAACAGGCGCGGATGAGTGTGCCGCAAAGTCTTCAAAGGATCGTCAGTTGCTGCGATGGTTGCTTGTTGCGAGGTGTGTGGCGTGGGCCAAACAAGAATTGATAGGCCGCTCGAGCTCGCCAAAATCACAAGCAAGATGCACAGCCGCGGCACTCTTGGATCAGTCCGAACCATGTGTCGAATCTCAGCGCGTTGCAGTGAATACCTGCTCGCGCAGACGACTTAAACGAGAATCCTTTCTTTGACAATTCGCGCCATCGCTTGAATGACCTGCGATTACCACATTTGGCGTCGTAAGCCCAAAGTTCAGATCGCAGGCATCGGCTACGATGAATAGCTTGTCAGCGGAGAAACTGCTCAAGCATCTCTATAGCGAAGTGCCCGACCCCCCTGAGCATTAACGGAAGCCAGCTATTTATCATCAGGCTTACAGGCCGTCAAGCAAAATCGGAAGCAATCGGCAAAAATTAGTGCAATTTCGAAGGATATGTGAACGTTAAACCGTAAATAATAAAATGATTTTGAAAGCCAAACGAAAGAAAATAGTTGACATTCGATACTAACCGGTGATAGAAGCAGCCCAAATCAGTTTCCAGTTCGTGACAATTTAAGCGCGGGAGGTGTGCAAGATGAAACGCTTCGAGTCTTGCTTCTGCTTCGCAGTTTTCCTTTGCCTTCTTTCGCTGGCAGCGACCCCCCTGAAGGCTCAAGAAACCAGAGGATCCATTCTTGGACGGATTACTGATCCTTCGGGCGCCTTTGTGCCTGGAGCGACTATTACCGTTACGAACGAAGCGACTAACACGAAGATCACCGCTCGCTCCAATGAAGACGGTAACTACAACCTCCCTTTCCTGCCTCCCGGGCGCTACACCGTATTGGTTGAAGCGTCTGGCTTCAAGGGATCCGTTCAGTCAGGCATCGTCTTGCAGGTACTCGACCGGATCACGCTGAACTTTTCGCTGGATGTAGGGAGTGTGACGGAAACTGTATTGGTCTCAAGCGAACCTCCGGCGCTGCAAACTGCCAATGGTGATCTCGGTCAGGTTGTCAACCGTGATTTTCTGGACCGACTGGCTACGGCGGGCCAAAGTCCTTTGAATTTTGCCGACATGGCGCCGGGCGTGGTCACCAGTAGTGGCGGGGTAACCAGCAACGCGCAGAACGACATCTCCATCAATGGTGGGAACGGAAAGAATCGTGGAAATGATGTCACGGTTGACGGCATTCCCAATCTTTCCGCGCGCCAAAGAGGACTCGCGGTTACGATGCCAATGGCGGACGCAGTCCAGGAATTCAAGGTGAACACCACCATGTTCGATGCCAGTCTGGGTCGCTCCAATGGCGGGTCGATGTCGGTGACGACTCGCTCAGGAACGAATGATCTCCACGGTAGTTTGTATCTCTTTTTTGTAAACCGGGCACTCAACGCTAACAGTTGGACAAACAATCGTCTGGGCCAGCCGAAGCCGGCGACAAAAGTTAATGAAGAAGGCGTGACGGTAGGAGGGCCGGTGCGTTTGCCTTACTATAATGGCCGAAACCGCACGTTCTTTTTCTTCGGCTTTGAGCGAACCGAAAATGCGCGACCACTCTCACGGCAGGCCCGCGTCCCAACAGCGCTTGAGCGCATTGGTGATTTTTCGCAGACATTAGCCCCAAACGGCCAACCGATCAAAATCTTCAACCCGTTCAGCACTGTGGTCAATTCGAGCGGGGCCTTTGTCTCAAGACAGGAATTTGCCGGAGCGAAGATTCCCTCCAATTTTCTAAATTCGGTCGGCTTGGCGGTACTCGCTCAATATCCTCTAGCGACTGTTAGCGGCAACGTCCCAATCGGCGGGATCAACTGGACGGGCTCGAGCACCTTTACTACAACAACGAAGAACTTTCAGGCGCGGGTTGATACGCAGATCAGTTCGCGCCAGCGTCTTTATGTGCGCTTCAGCGCGCTACGCCACTTTCAATCGCCGACGCCGAATTTCTTCGATGGAGTTTTCAGTTTTCCTACCGAGGGCGAAACCGATGTGGCAAACGACTATCGCCGCAACCACTCGGTGGCGATTGACGATACGATTACTTTCAATTCGACGTTGGTCGCCTCTTTCCGTTACGGTTTTACGCGAACGAAAATTAATGTGAGCGCGGCTGGCGACGGCCGCGATCCCGCAATACTCAAGCTACCTGCAATCGTCATTAACAATCAGTTCAATCCGGCATGGTCCGTCTTTGACATCAGCGTCGATGGCGCGCCCAGCCTAGGCAGCCGGCCTCGCCAGAGCGCCAACGATATCCACGCCCTATTAGTAAATTTCAATAAGTTGTCGGGCAACCACACTTTTCGTTTTGGTGCTGACTATCGGTTGCTCCGCTGGAATGAACCGAATCCCGGAACCGCAGCTAATGGCCGTTTCCTTTTCAACAAGACACTCACCCGAGCCAACCCAACTAGCAGCTCAACCGAATCTTCATCCGGAAGTGCGATGGCCTCGCTGCTTCTTGGCCTGCCGCGGTCCACCGGCGGCCTTGGTTCTAACTCAACACTTTCGTTGCAGAATCATTATCTGGGGCTCTTCTTTCAGGATGACATCAAAATCAACCCGAAACTAACAGTGAACCTGGGCATGCGCTGGGAATTGGAAACGCCGTTCACGGAACGGTTCGATCGTCTTCCCTACGGTTTTGATCCGAACGCTCAACTCGGCATCACCGTCGGCCCTGTTACCCTGCCACCTTCATTGGGAGGCGGCACGCTGACTATACCCCCGTTGCATGGCGGCCTGCTGTTTGTCGACAAGGATGGGCAAAGTCGTCGTCAGGGAAAAACGGATTGGAATAACTTCGGACCACGCGTGAGTTTCGCTTATTTGCTAAACGATAAAACGGTCGTCCGCGGCGGGTATGGCATCTTTTACTCAAGCTATGCCGTCAACATCGATAGCGGAACGCCGACGACAGCTGCGTCCTTCAGTGCGATTACTCCTTATATCGGCACAACGAACAATGACGTGACAGTCATCCCAGGAGTAAATCTGACCAACCCTTTTCCGAACGGACTGGTTCAACCCACTGGCAGCAGTCTTGGAGTCAAGTCGCAGCTGGGTAACAGCATTACTTTCGTAGACCCTGATCGCGTGCTGCCTTACATTCAACAGTGGCAAATGAGCATTCAGCGAGCGTTGCCTTGGAAGACTATCTTTGAAGCGGCGTATGTCGGAACGCATGCACTGCGTGCGTTTGTATGAAAATTTCAACCTGGACGAGCTACCCGATCGATACAACACTTCGGTAGACACCAACGTTTCGGTCGCAAATCCTTTTTTGGGTGTTCTACCTTCAAACTCGACTTTGGGTCAGGGCGCTACCATTCGCGTGAACAAGCTGCGCGTTCCTTTCCCTCAATTCGATCAAGTGAACGTCCAAAGCATGAACACCGGGCGGGCGCAGTATCACGGTTTGCAATTACGGTTGGAAAAAGCGATTGTCCAATGGCCTAAATTTCGTCTCAAACTACGCCTACTCGAAGATTCTTGAATACACAGCGACCAGTGTCGTCAACGTGCGCCGTTACCGCACCGTGGCTGCTGACGATCGATCACACATCTTCCGGCTCTTTGCCACCTATGATCTGCCGGTAGGACGCGGACGCGCGTTTGGTGGACGCTGGTCAGGATGGTTGGATAATGTTGCCGGAGGTTGGGGCATCACTTGGGTCACCAAATACACAAGCGGCGAGCCGCTGGAAATCGTTGATGGGAGCAGAGGACGGCCGCTTATCATTCGTGATCCGAGGTTGCCCGGTCCGGTCAGCAAGCGATTGGGTGATTTGAAAGATCCAGTCACCAAGCTGCCTCTCAATCCCTACTTCGATGTTAGAGCTTTCTCCCACCTTCCTGATTTCACAGCGACGCCATCGCCGGTACGCTATGGTTGGCTGCGCGGCCCGAGCCGTCTGGAAAACGGCCTCGTTCTTTTTAAGACCATAAAGTTGTTTGAAAATGTGAAGTTCGAGATTCGTAGCGAGATTAGTAACATTTTCAATTCACCCATCTTCAACAACCCCGGTGTCGATTTTGCGTCCCCCGCCACATTCGGCGTCATAACTTCAGCCGGTGGGAATCGCTCGATTCAAGTCGGTGGAAAGCTGCGGTGGTAAGCAAGTGAGTAATGCAAGAACCCATTCATGAGGAACTCGGCATCTCGCGTCTGTCGCTCATTTCTCCTGATAGCCTATGTCCTTGCAATCGCGTTCATTGCTCTCGGGCAGAATGGACCATGGCCGCAGCCCAGACGGAAAGCCGCAATCAGTTTTTCAGACCCTCGTGTGCGGAAACTACCGCCTCATTTGCGTTCCGAGGGTCTGTCGCTCCTTCAGCAGAAAGACGAAACTAAGCTTGCCGGATCAGCCAGCGCGTTCGCGGCAAGAGATCCTGCTGCAGTGATTCCTTTTTTGATTTTCGTGTTGGATACTGATGCCTCTGCGAGAGTCCGGCGGGTAATGATTAACGTACTCGGCAAATACCCACGCCCGGACGTGCGCCAGGCTTTAGCACATCATGCGGTTTCCGACACGGACGCCGGCGTCGCTATCCTTGCGCTAGATAAACTCCGGCTCCAGCAAACTCAGGCAATACGTAAGCTTCTCCTGAGACGAATGGAGATGGCGAGGCAGAGTCGGGATAAGGC
>JBKPAC010000199.1:0-29934 GCA_046726175.1 Acidobacteriota bacterium | reverse complement strand
CTGGTGCCCTGAGCACCGTTTGAAGCCACTCCAGGTTGGAGTCCGATCAGGTTAAGGGGATTTCGCCCGTTCAGCGGCAGATCCTGAATCTGTTTTGTGCTGACGGTGTTTGAGAGTTCGCCGTTGGATGAGTTGATCACTTCAACGCCCGCAACGACGGTGACGTTCTCATCAATGGCGCCGACTTCGAGGACTGGATTCAATGAAGTCTCACGGCCTATGTCAATCTTCACCTCACTGGCAGTGAAGGTCTTATGGCCAGCTGAAGTGACTTTCACCGTGTACAAGCCGGCATCAAGTTGAGGCACGGCGAAAGTTCCATCGCCGCTGGTCTCGACCGTCCGTTCTTTGGCGGTTTTGTTATCGGTAATTACCACAGTGGCGCCGGGAATGACGCCGCTTGCATCGGAGACTGTGCCGACTAGCCGTCCGGTATTCGATTGACCGAGCGCTGTTAAAGTAGTCAGGCACAACATAAAGATAAAGCTGACTGCTGTTCTCATAACTAGGCTCCTCTTTTGGACTGCAAAATGTTGCTTTGATCCAGGTGGGACATGGACCAATCGCCGCGTGAAGGGATCGCATTTCCATTTTTCTGTAAAGGAGAGCGAGGGGTTTCACACGACATGATCTTGCAGGGAGCAACGATTGTGCCGAGACTGGCTGCTGATGGACGATGGAAATTCTGGCTGGAAATGAAATTTCGATCGCAGTTACTTTGACAAAGTGCCGAGCGATCTTGAGGAACTTGGTTGCGGGATTTATGAATTCATGGATGAACGGGATCGCACGCGATCTTTCATCGCAGACAATTTACGAATTCTCGTAGGTGTCTAAGCTCGACGAATGAACTTGGCTGCGATCCAACCTAAAAGGATCAGAATCGAAAGGATGACCCAACCATACCGTTCTCCGTATGTAACTCCAGGAAAGTGGTTGCTTATCATGATGAATACAACAGGGACAGCCATGAATGTGTTCTGCTTTGATCGGAGCTTGGCTTGCGCCGACAACGCATCATCCGGTTTCGAACCTGCTTTAATCGCTGCAATCATCTTCTTCTGAGCGGGTAGAATGCGCATCCAGACATTCGCTGCCATGATTGTGCCCAGCATTGCTCCCACATGGACGTATGCTGCGCGACCGCTGAGCACACGAGTAAGCCCGTAGACGACAAGCACGAGCAGAACGTAAGACACGACAGCGAACAATTTCTCGTTCTTGCCAAGTGGAGACAACATCATCAAGTCGTAGACAATCCAGCCTGCAACCATGGTAAGCACACCTAAACCGATCGCAGCCTTCAGACTTATGTTGGACACATCCGAATCGACGAGCGCTCCACCGCCGAGGTAATAAACGAGGATAAGCAACGCCATTCCGCTGAGCCAGGTGGTCCCAGCCTCCCAGCGAAACCAGTGCAGCGTTCTGGAAAGCAGGTCAGGCACCTTTCTTTTCTCAACAACGTAGAAGCCGCCGCTGTGTACCATCCACACTTGTGCGGGCACACCGGTTGTCGCTGCATCGCGCTCTTCCTCAGTTAATCGCGCGTCGAGCCACGTAAAGTAATAAGTCGTGCCTACCCACATGATCCCGGCAAAGACATGGGTCCACCGGAAAATGAGGTTAAGCCACTCGCTGATCGTCGGATCGATGGTCATCAATGTTGCTAGCTTCCGCGGTACGTTGAATAGCCGTACGGACTGAGAAGCAGCGGCACATGGTAATGCTGAGGCGAGTCTCCGATCTTGAAAGTCACGATAACCTGTGGATAGAAGGAATGGATGTCGTAGGCCGAGAAGTAGGATTCAGTATCAAAAACCAGTCGGTAGTTTCCAGCGCTGAGAACTGTTTCAACAAGAAAGAAAGGTTTGACGCGCCCGTCCTCATCGGTCCAGGCCTCGGCGAGCTGCGACCAACTCTCGTCGATATTCTGAAAGTCGAGCCTGACGTGCACACCGTTAGCAGGCCCCCCGCGCGATGTGTCGAGTACGTGTGTGGAAATTGTGCTCATTGGTTCAGCAGCTTGTCTAGTCTTAAGCTGGTTATTTTAGCCTGCTCAGCGGCTGCTGTGTGTAATTCTTTTTCCGAATCGTTGCCGAGGCGTTCACCGAGCAGCGTTAACATCTCGTCGGCACTCTTCCCTGTAGCGCACACAATGAAGATGAATCCGAATTTCGACTCGTATTCTCGATTGAGCTGGCCCAATTCGTCGATGATCTCGCCGGACGAGTGACTGACGCCTGCTTGCTCTTGCTCGGACCACTTCTGGGCTACAGCGCCAGTGTGCTTTCCCGCTTTTGACTCTCCGATTTTGGGGTGACTCCGAAATGCTTCCAGCCAGTCGTCAGGAGTTAGGGACCACCAGATGCGTTCGGCGGATTCTTTGATACTCGCTAGAGAAGAAAAAGGGCGATCGCCGGTCATTTGCAACGCCCACTGCTGCGAGCCACAGCACTTCAGGAATTGTTTCACCGCGTCGTCGGGCGGCATCGAGTTCAATCGACGTAACGAGTCACCTTCCATTGAATCATCAAGACACGCTTGCTGCCGTTCCGTATATCCGAAGCCGGCTGATACCGCCATCCGGAAAAATACTGAATCGAACGTGCGTGACATCGCCGGCGTCGAGAATTTCGCCGCCAAAGTGGTGACGGGTGTGGGCTTGTAACTTTGTCCGCGGCAGTACGCTCTTCCACGGAAGAGAAACTTCGGTCAAACTTTCGATCGACCCGTCCGGCATGTCGCAGGCCTCGAGCGAGCAGCTCTCCGGAAAATTCCCTCTGAAATAGGACGTGTCTACTTCGATTCGTTCAATCTTTCCAGGCGTGCCGAGTTTGATAATCACCCAGTCGTGACCTGGACCACGACGTCGCTTCGTTTCCCAGCCGTCACTCATATTTGTTGCTCGACCAGGCATGATCAGATTGTGACGGTGGCCGAAAAACATATCGCTACAAGCGAGGACGAGGCCGCCATTTTCGATTGCCGCGAGATCGATCTCCCTTCCCGGACGGTTTAGCGTGGTCCAATCCGGAACAACTTCGCCGAAGATCCTTAGCCGCGCCACTCCACCGTCAGGATAGATATTGAAACGGACGTGGGTGAATCGCTCCTGGCTCGCGATGGGAAATTGGTTTTTGCTATCACCTTCTAGTGGAAGTTGCGGCAGAATCGGAGTCCATCGCACCACAGGATCGGTCAATTGCTCAACTGTAGGTTGGCCATCAATAGTGAAGGCTTCAAGCGAGCAATGTTCGGGATAGTTACCACGGAAGAAACTGGTATCAACAATGATGCCTCGAATGATTCCGGGCAGGCCAAGTCGAACAATGCACCAGTCATAACCGTGAGTTCGTCGTCGACGAGTTTCCCAACCATCCATCCACTTCCCGAGGTCCGTGTACTTTCCTTCGATAAAGATCGGTGCGTCAGCTTTCAGCAGATTCTCTTTAGGCGCAAAGAACTCATCATTCGCGACAAGCACCGCCCCACCCAGCCTCTCGGCAGCGAGATCTATAAGGTCCGTAAAGTCCATTTTAGTTCGCTATGCGCTGAACTCTTCTACTTAAAGTCCGCGTTCTCGGGAGAGAACATACTTCTGTAGATTTTTTCAATATGCCCGCTGCGAAGGTAGTTGTGAATTGCAAAGCTCGTTTCACGAACGATGTCACAGAGTTTGAAGATATCGTCGAAGTGAGGATTCGCTAACATTGTCTCTCTTCCTTTCAAGTGAGGGCTGTTTGGGAAGAGAATAATAGCCGCAAAAAGGCACAAAGGGCACAAAAAAATAGATGCGTGCGATTCTACGCATTTGCATACTTGTGGATGGCCTACCCAAGAACGCAATAAGGGCCGCAAAATCGCACAAAAGCCACAGAATAGACTTTCCTGTTTTGTGCCTTTTGAGCCTTTTTGGCCCAATACCCGTCAAACTACTACATTCAATAGTTTCCCAGATGCATTGCCCAAGAAGCGACCTTGGTCGTAGATCTTTTGGCCGCGGAGGAAGGTTTGCTCGACCAAGCCTTGCAGTTTATGACCTGCGTACGGCGTAAGTTTGTGACGGTGGTGGATCATCTGTTCTGTCACAGTAAATGATCGTTCAGGGTTCCAAATCACGACGTCGGCATCAAATCCAACGACGATTGCTCCCTTCTTTTTCTCCAAACCCACTAGTCGCGCGGGCGCGCCGCATAACCACTCAGCGATGTCCGTTATCTCATATCCTCTCCTTCGAGACGCCGTCCACATCACCGGCAGGCGCAGCTGCAGAGAAGAGATACCACCCCAAGCCGCCATGAAGTCTGCCTCGTCCCTCAGTTTCATTGCCGGAGGACATGGCGAATGGTCGGATACGACCATCTCGATGGTCCCATCCGCGAGAGCCTGCCAGAGCTTCTCGCGATTTTCCGCTTCTCGAATCGGCGGACAACATTTGAATTCGGTCGCTCCATCGCGAATTTCTTCAGCGGCGAAGAAGAGATAGTGCGGGCAAGTTTCAGCGGTGATGCGAAGACCTTCTAACTTTGCGCGGCGTAACTGTCCTAGTGCATCCGCAGATGAGTGATGAACGATGTGCACCTTTGCATCGAACTCTCGAGCCAAATCAATCATCAGCGACACAGCTTCGTTTTCCGCAGCCCGCGGCCGTGACTCGAGAAACGTCTTGTAACTCGTCGGACGATCGGCTGAAAGGAGGGCGTGTTCGATCGGTCCAGGTACCTCAGCATGAACGATCAATACAGCACCGATGCGAGCCAGCACCGTCAAAGCTTCGCGCAGGTCTTCCGCAGTGACATTCGGGAACTCATCCACTCCTGAATGGACCAGGAAACATTTAAAACCAACCACGCCCGCAGAAAACATTTTCTCCAGCTGACTTGTGTTGCCTGGAATGACTCCACCCCAGAACCCAACGTCCACCCTACACTTACCTGCAGTTGCTTTCAGCTTTTCTCTTAAACCTGGGAGCGTAGTTGTGGGTGGGATCGAGTTCAGCGGCATATCGATCAGTGTAGTCACCCCGCCTGCCGCAGCTGCTTCAGTAGCTGTAGCAAATCCCTCCCATTCAGTTCGACCGGGCTCGTTGATGTGCACGTGCGAATCGATCAATCCAGCCATTACCACCGAGTCGTCGGACGCGGTCACGACTTCAACAGCCGCGGCGGTGTCGTCGTAAGGTTTGATTGCTTCAATTAGACCACCTGAAATATGGATCGAAGCAGGAGCAATGCTGTGAGTTGGACTTGATCCGGCGCGAGTGTTAGTGAGCACTACTCGCTGGCCGCGAATGACGAGTTCAGGTGTTGACATGTCGCCAATTTAGCACACCAGTTAGTCGCCGATCTCGTCAAAGCTTCTAATGATCGGATGGTTGTGAGGCATCGGTTGAGGATTGTTACCCGGACGCACGCAGAACAGTGTTTTCAATTCTGCTTCATGCGCGGCATCCAGTTCTTTCAAAACGTCGGATACGAACACCGCTCTCGAATTCGATTCGTCCAGTGCGTTAACGATTCTGCGGTAGCTATCGGCCGATGTTTTTGGTCCGACAGTGGTATCAAAATAATCATCAATGAATTCCGTAAGATTTCCGGCGTCGGTATGAGCAAACAGGAGCTTTTGTGCCAGTATGCTGCCGGAAGAGAAGATGGCGATCTTCAACCCGGCTTGCTTCCAACGCCGAAGCGCCGTCGGAACGTCCGGAAATACCTGGGAGCGCAAACTTCCATCGCGATAGCCTTGTTCCCAGATCTTTCCCTGCAGCGATTTCAGTCCGGTGGATTTACGATCGCGGTCCATCAACCAGTTCACGTAATTTGTGAGTCCTTCGAGTTCGGCGGGATCCCATGAGGGTAGAGAGGAATCAGTTTCCCTTGCGTACTCACTCCGAAGCATTGCGACGTCCTCGCCCAACTCTCCAGAGCCGATCTGGTGAGCCACGTATTCACCGAGGTGCAAACGAGCAAATGGAAACAAGACGTCGTAAACGAAAGAGATAGGAGTGGTGGTGCCCTCGATGTCGAGGATGATGGTGTTGATGTTTGCTTTAGAAAGAGTGAAGGTCATGCTATCAGACGTCAGTGGTCAGTTGTCAGATGTCAGTAGTCAGTGGTCAGTGGTCAGTGGTCAGTTGTTTCGTGTTCTTTCGTGGACTGAACCGCTGCCTTCGATCGCTCGGCAGCCAGAAATTTTTTTTGTTTTAATTCGTGTATTTTTGGGGCCCGGTCAAAAACACCCACCAAACAACACCAAAAAAACTGACCACTGACCACTGACCACTGACTACTGACTACTGACTACTGACCACTGACGAACAACCACTGACTACTGACGACGCGCGAATTGTTCGATCATCTCAAGACCCGGGTGGCCGAAGCAGAGTGGCTGGAACTTCTGTTCTTCTCCGCTGTCGCTGTAATACGGAGTCCATCCCGCCGTATCCTGAAAGAGTCGGATTGCGCGGATTCGACGATCCGAGCAGAGGTCGAACCAATGCAGCGTGCCACGCGGCACACGAATCAGGTCGCCTGGCTCAACTTCAATGGCCATAACTGGTTTATCTTTCACATGAAGGTGAAACAGTCCTCGACCGCCCACAATAAAGCGAACCTCATCTTCATCGTGCCAGTGCTCGCGATTGAACTTCGCCAGCATCAGATCGAGTCCCGGTGTCTGATCGTGAACATCAATTACATCCGCGGTAACGTAGCCGCCCTGCGCTTTTAGTTTTTCAATCTGAACTGCGTACGCGCGCAGGATTTCTTCAGCAGGTGCATTCTCAGCAACCGCTTCGTTTGCCTCCCATCGTTCAAAGCCGATACCGCACGAACCCAAACATGCAGCGATTTCCTCATTGCTCGTGAGGCTGCGACCTTCCTCAGGAATCTTCAATACAGCCATGGTCAATTTCCCCCGTGCTTCAGAATTCTAAAACGACCTACGGCCTCCAACAAGAACTCAAGGATCTCGACATGCCGTTTAGCCTCGTTGAGGCTCTTTCCCCACGTGTACAGACCGTGTCTGCGAATCATCAGTCCGTGCGATTCAGGGTTGTGTCCCAGCGTCTTGCTGATAACGTGAGCGAGCTGAGTCATGTCCTGAGAGTTTTCAACGATCGGCAGCCACTCGCGATGTTCATGAGTGTTGACACCTGCCAGCCCCTTCAACATCTCATAGCCCTCAATCGCCAGTCCTCCCTCCTTTGCATGAACATCAGAAAGGGTAGTACTCCAAACTGAGTGCGTATGCAGCACTGCGCTGGCGTTGAGTTCAGCGACGATCCGTACATGCAATGGACTTTCGGCTGACGGTCTTTCCTGATGGCTACTCACGATCGAAGCGTTGTCGTCGATAAGAACGATTTGTTCCGGACGTAAACTTCCTTTATCAGCCCCGCTCGGGCTCATAGCGAGTCGTAATGGCTCTCGCGTCACAACAGCGCTGAAATTCCCGCTGGTGCCGAGGACCCACCCTCGGGAATAGAACAGCCGGCCGATCTCAGTGAGCTGTGTTGCAATGTCTTCAAAACGCGGTTCACTCATCTTTGATCGTCATCGTCATTAGCTGAATACAGGTGGAGGAGGAGGCGCCGTCGATTGAACATTACCAAGCCCGAAGACCTGACTGTAAGCGACGGCCATTGCCGCAAACGTGATCGGCAGGACAAGAAAGAGACCGACATAACACATCAACACACCAACGAACCCCATCAAGCCACATAGAAACATCATTCCGAGAAGCGGCCAGAAGTTTGCCAGCGCGGCTCGAGCAGTGAGTTTCGCTGCGTCAAAACCCGAAAGTTTGCGATCGACGATGAGTGGATAGACAAACGTGAACGCGATGTTCACAACCATCATCAGTGCTACCATCACGATACCGAAAAAGACGATGATCACTATGAACAGTATCGGCATTGCCGGGTTAGGTTCGCCGTCCTGCGTCATACCAACCATCAACAACGGCACGACAAACAGTAGCAAGTAGAACGGCAACATAATGGCGATCATCGGGATGAAATGCAGGATCGTCGCCACGAGACTCGCGCCGAAGTAGTCAAACCCCTTGAAGAGAGTGCCAAACTCCACAGGTTCACCCTGCATTTTCTTGAAGATGCTGAGGAAGATTCCGCACATCATCGGTCCAACGAGCACGAAAGGTACGGCGCCCGCTATCAGAATGCCGACGAGCGTAATGCCGACAAACAGCCAGTACTGATCCTTTATGGCAGCCCAGCCAGTCTTTATACATTCAATGGGTTCTACAGCGTTCCGCTTGAAAGTCTGAGGGGTTTGATAGGACATAGAGGATACCTACGAACGGTTCAGGGTAGATAGAAAGTCTTGAAGCAAGTTAAGTGACACTCGCGTCCGGTAGTTTTTCGTCGAGCGAATATCATCGATCGGCACAATCTCGCTCTCGAGGTGTTTCTTTGCACGTTCGATTGTTGCTTCATTCAGTTCTTGGTTTTTCAATGCGTCTTCGGTCTTAACGCAACGCAGGGGAATTGGCGCTACGCTTCCGAGGGCAATGCGAATCTCGGTGATTCGACGTTCATCAACTCGGCCCACGGCAGCGAAACAAACTTTGGAAATGGCCTGTGCCCTTCGTGTTCCGACTTTTCGGTAATACTGAACCATTTTGACTCCGCTGCGCGGCAAATGAATTCGCGACAGTAGTTCGTCAGGACGAAGATCCATTTGCTTGTAGCCACGGTGGAAATCGCGATATGCGATACGTCGTGTGGCGTTGCTTGCGACCAACTCCAACGTGGCGTCATACGCCAGCAATGCAGGTGGACTGTCCGCAGCCGGTGACGCGTTGACGATGTTCCCGCCGATTGTGCCGCGATTCTGGATTGCCAAACCGCCGGTTTCGCTCGCGGCCTGGCACAGCATCGGAAACTCCTCACGCAGGACCGCATTCGATTGTACGTCTGAATAAGTCGTTAGAGCCCCCAACGACACGCCATCATCGTTAATTTCGATCCCGCGCAGTTCTTCAAGATTCCAAATATTGAGGTAGTTTCGATCTGATAGCTTTCCCGCTTCCATCAGGACCATCAAATCGGTGCCGCCCGCGAATGGCTGCCACACACCTGGTTCATTCGCAAGTATACTCAACGCGTCGTTCAGGGTTCGCGGTGTCTGTATCTCGTAAGCAGGAACGTACGCTCTCATCGATTATTCAACTGACGGCAAGCCGCAACTACTGAAGCAAAGATCTTCATGTATCCGGTGCAGCGGCAGAGATTTCCAGCCAGCCCATCACGAATATCAGCTTCAGTCGGATTAGGGTTACGGTTAAGAAGATCAACTGCGGCGATTACCATTCCGGGAGTACAAATCCCACACTGAGCTCCGCCACATTCGACGAACGCCTGCTGTACCGCGTGCAGCTTATCCTCGCCCACAGCAATACCTTCAATCGTCGTTATGCTGGAACCATTCACTTGAGCGACAGGGACGAGACAACTGTTAACAATTTTGCCGTCGAGGATGATGGTGCAAGCTCCGCATTCGCCTTCACCACAACCCTCCTTGGTTCCCGTCAGACGCAGCTGCTCGCGGAGTACGTCGAGCAGGCGCTCCATCGGGTAGCAGTGAAGAGTGTGCGACTCTCCATTAACAATGCACGTGACGTTGATCTTCTCTGGCATCGCTACGTTGACTGACATCACAAACGCTCGATTAAGTCTTCGGGCATCAGTGGTACATGATTGAAGCTAACACCTGTCGCGTTTTCTATCGCATTCAGAATTGCAGGCGCGGCTCCATCCATCGGAAGTTCGCCGATACCCTTAGCACCACCTGGTCCATATGCGTAGGGATTCTCTTCAAAGTAGACGCGAATTGGAGGTATATCGGCTGGAGTCGGGATTATATAGTTTGTCATCTGGTTGTTAGCCATCCGACCATTCTGCCAAACAACATTCTCATACAGTGTGAATCCGATTGCCTGAGCTACGCCGCCTTCGATCTGTCCGGCTGCAAGGACGGGATTGATAACTCGGCCAACTTCCTGTACTGCAACAAAGTCTTCGACGCGAGCAATGTACGTGAGTGTATCAACCGAAACCTCAGCTACATAGACTGCCCAAGCGTAAGCGCCGTAAGCATCTCCCTGGTACTTCTCATCGTCCCAAAGAATTCCGGGCGGAGGAACATATTTGCTGAAGCCTTTCAACGGACCAACTTTGGTGATGTACTGGCTACAGGCCTTTTGAAACTGTTGCTGGGTGTAACCTTCGGTGAGGAATCCGCTGCTTATAAGATTTTGCTTCAATCCCAGTACAGCGGACTCAACCAGCTTACCCACGATCATCGTTGTGCGTGACGCGACAGTTGGTCCACTGTTTGGCACGTTTGCAGTATCGGGCTGCACGACATCGATAAGGTCGTAGTCGACTCCAAGTGCCTCCGCAGCGATCTGCGAAAAGATCGTATTAGTGCCTTGACCGATTTCTGTGCTCGCCGCTTTGAGTTGCACGCGACCTTCCGCTGTGGCTTCCGCGCCTACAACAGACTCGAGGTAAACCTCTCCTGAGCCCGTGAAGCCGGCGCCGTGCATGAAGGACGCGAAGCCGATCCCTCGCTTGATTGGAGAATCGCGATTTTCCTGGGCGAACCGTTGCGTCTTTCCGTGATAATCGCTCAGCTCAAAAGCCCGGTCCAACAGCTTCGACATTTCGACTTTTTCTTTTATTACCTGACTTGTCGCCGTCGTTTCTCCTTCCCTAAGGAAATTGCGACGTCGAAATTCATCCGGACTAAGCCCCACTGTTGCCGCCACTTTATCCATGTGTCGTTCGAGCGCGAAGATGCTCTGCGGTGCGCCGAATCCTCTGAACGCGCCATGTGGCGGCATGTTCGTCGCCATCGCGCGACTTTCAATACGGACATTCGGACAGAAATAAGGACCCGCGGCGTGGATTGTTCCGCGAGAAAGAACCACGGGGGACAACGTGCAGTACGCGCCACCGTCAATGACGAAATCAATCTCCATCGCGAGCAGTTTTCCATCCTTGCTGACTGCAGTGCGATGGCGAGTGCGTGACGGATGACGCTTTGTCGTTGCGACCATGTCTTCGGCCCGGTCGTAAATGAGCTTGACCGGTTTCCCAGACTTCCACGCCAGCAGAGCAGCGTGGCCGGCAATCATTGAAGGATATTCTTCTTTACCACCAAAACCGCCTCCAGTTTCTGTTTGAATGATTCGAACCTTGGTTTCTGGGAGGTCAAATAGTTTCACGAGTGCTTTGTGAACATAGTAAGGACATTGCATTGAGCCCCAAACCGTCACTCCGTCATTTGGATTGGCGATGGCAATAACACCATTGTTTTCGATGTAGAGTTGCTCCTGAGCTCCCGTGCGATATTCGCCTTCGATGATGAAGTCAGCGCGATCCCACACTTCGCTAACATTGCCCTTGTTGACGAGAAACTTCTTGAAAGTGTTGTTCTCTCCCCAGATGATCTCTTTCTGACTCAAAGCCTCTTCAAGCGAGAAGACGGCGGGACGCTCGTCAACCTCAATCACAACATTGCGGCGCGCTTCTTCGACCAGGTACTTGTTCGGATGGGCCAACAGTAGCACCGGTTCCTCGGGATGATTGATTCCGTCGTCTGCAAGGTATGGTTGATCGTTGAGGATCAGCGCGACGTAGTTGTTTCCAGGAATATCTTTCGCAGTAACGATTACAAACTCTTCCCAGGGAATGTCGCCGGTGAAAGAGATGTTTTTAATTTGGCCGCGAGCGACGGGGCTGCGTACGGTTGCACCGTGAAGCATTTCGGGAAAGGTGAGGTCGTCAATGTAGCGAGTCTCGCCGGTTACTTTCTTACGACCCTCTTTGCGGGGTAGAGATTTGCCGACGAGATGTTTGTCCATGCTTCAGCTGGCCTCACAACCACTGACGGATAACGCAAGCTTCAGACTCAAATATTTAGGTAGGATTCGCGTACTTCAACTGGCCTGTGATGTCGAGGATCTCGATTCCGACCAGCTCAGGTCCCTCATAATCAAAGATGACCATGTCGTCGACGTCACTTTCGCTATGCGTAGGGTGGGTGCTCTTTTTTAATCGTATGTAAAGCGTGTCGACATCATCCTGCTAGTCGAGCCACAGTTCTCCGGGCGGAAGTTCGACGCGGCGTCGAGCAGCCATTAGCAACTCTTCACGAGTCGGGGTTATGAGGTTTCTGAATTTCCTTTCCGCCATATGATTCTCGATTTATCGATCTCTTTCTGAAACCGCGCCGAAACAATGAAACCATCGCTTCGACTTTTCTCAACGTAAAAGACGTGCAGAAACGTTTTTCTGCCTAAGACAACGACCGCCGCAAAGCACCATGTCTACCACGTAGAATATAGTCTGGGTCTTGGACGGCATCAAGGATCGTGTGACTGAAAGAGCTGAGCTCTGGATGCGAGTCGACGATGTGATCCCATCTTTCTTTCGGTGAGGCGGATCGGAACACCGTTTATGGAGAGTGAGGTTCCAACGGTCATTGCTGTTGATTCGAATTGCTATCGCGGCAAGCATGCTACTCCTTCACGGCGAAAATTTCACGTGCTCCAGCAGTAGAAGACCGATCGAGACCAAAGCCAACGCATACATCGCCGGGTGAATATCTTTTCGCCGTCCAACCATCAGATACAGTCCTACATGGGAAATGAAGCCCCAAAGAATCCCCTGCGTTATCGAAAAAGTTAGCGGAATCAAAATGATCGTCAGAAATGCCGGCAACCCTTCCTCAATTTTGGAAAAAGAGATCTGGTTCACGCTGCGAAACATGGACGCGCCGACCAGAATCAGCACCGATGCCGTCGCGTACGCCGGCACCATTCCAGCAAGCGGCGCCAGAAAGAAGCAGGGCAAGAAACACAGCGCTGTGAACACCGACGTCATTCCAGTCCTGCCTCCAACATTTATTCCGGCGATACTCTCTATATAAGCCGTACCGGAAGACGTACCGGCCAAACCGGCTCCGAGCGTGGCGAATGAATCCACTATCAAACCTTGCTTCAGATTCTTTGGATCGCCTTTCTCATCCAACAGGTCCGCCGCGTGAGCCACGCCGATAAACGTCGAGATCGAATCGAACAAGTCCGTAAACATGATTGCAATGATTGCCGGCAGCAGCGAAAGCTTCAGAGCTCCGAGAACATCGAGCTTCAGAAAGACTGTGTGAAAGTCTGGGGCGCTGAAGAACTGGTCCGGCGCCTTCACTAAACCCAGGAACCATCCCGCGAGTGTGCCGAAAAAGATCCCCGCAAGAAATGCCAGCGGGTTCTTTCGCGTTATTAGCCACACAGATATGCCTGTCGAAAGAATCGTCAGTAGCGCACGCACGTCCAGCGTTCCGAGTTTTACAAAAGTCACCGGATCCAGCGCGATGAAGCCGGCATTCCTGAGGCCGATGAATGTAAGAAACACACCGATGCCCGCGGCGGTTGCGGTGCGTAGTTCTGCCGGGATCGCTCTGGCAATCGTTTCCCGGATCGGCGTAACTGAGATCAGTAAGAACAGCACACCGGCCCAGAACACAATTCCGAGCGCAACTTGCCACCAGACTTTTTGGCCAAGAATGATCGTGAAGGTAAAGAAGGCATTGAGACCCATTCCAGGTGCGACCGCCAAAGGTAACTTTGCATAGACTCCCATTAAGAGAGTCATCGTGAAGCAGATCAGCACGGTCGCAGTCAGGACACCGCTAAACGCCATACCTGTACCTTCAGTAGAGAGGATCGAAGGGTTCACGACGACGATGTACGACATCGTGAAGAAAGTGGTTACACCGGCGATGAATTCAGTACGCAGGGATGGAGGAGAAGCGTCAACAGCTGACATTGATTGGACCAATGATGTCCGAGATGTGAGAGCGGATTTGAGTCTAACAGCAAATCCAATTTGTTGAGTAGGTCCAGGGTGTTTCGTGTTGTTTCGTGGACTGGCAGTGGCGCTCCCTGTTCGTAGCTCGCGCATTGTTCGTACCATTTAGTGGATCGGTCTTGATCTCGCCTGCTCCTGCGACACAAACCACGACGATCCACGAAATGACACGAACAATGCGCAGTGACGAACCGGGAGCACCAAACTCAATCCACGAAACAACACGAAACACCTTTTCCCGAGTTGCACTTTCTACTGGGAAAGCTGATGGGATCTCAATGCGGCAACGACCCGACGGTTTTGAACCGCCGGGTCGTTGATCACTCAGCGTGCAAGGAGTTCCCCAACTTCTGCTCGCTGATCTCAGTGAATGAGCTGGTTACCGGTGACGTGTATTCAAGGCGACTGTTGTCGTCCGCACCTGTTCAGCCGCTAACTGCTGTTTCATCATCTTCTCCATCCGGCTTGTTCGCACAGCCAGTGCTGTTTCGTCAGCTGGTAACCATGCCTGTGCCAGAAAGTATGTGTCACCATAGCGGCGGAAGATGAGACGAGCTTCGTCACCAGCACTAACCACGGCGTTGGTCGTCTGAATCACAATGGTTCGGCCATCTTTCCCGCTCAGTCGCAGAACCCTGTTGGGCGAGGCAGGATTCAAACAAGTAATTGTGTATTCACCCGCCGGCCATGCCTGATCTCTGACGTGGAATTCGAATGGAATCGTAGCTGTCAAACGTGGAGTACCACTAGTTTGTGCCGATGCAGTTAACGCCAACAGAAAAACGGCCAGGATACTCACGGCGATCATCGATAGGTGCTTTTTCATGATGTTTGTCCTCCAGGCTAAAATTGCCGTCACTGGATAACGCGTAAGCCGTGTCAGAAATCCCTCACGGGGGCTAATCTGAGTGGAGTACAATCAGTCCGGACCAAGTCACGACGATCGCAAATAGGGCCAGTTCTCCGCCGTATTTCTTCAATTGTGTTGCAACGCAAACCTGCAGTCTAAATGCAAGGACCTGAAAGCATTACACAGCTCCTGGCTAAGTGGAGCACTGGCGATCAGTCAGCTTTGGATCAGCTGATGCCGCTGGTCTATGACGAACTGCGCCGGTTGGCTCGGGGCTACCTGAGGCGCGAGCGAGCGGAACATACGCTGCAGCCAACCGCGCTCGTCAACGAGGCCTATTTGAAGCTGGTGGATCAGAAGAACGCTCGTTGGCAGAACCGCGCTCAGTTTTACGGAATTGCAGCGCAGCTGATGCGACGAATCCTCGTCGACCATGCGCGCGTCAAACATGCGGAAAAGCGCGGCGGAGCCGAGCAACAACGATTATCCATAACGAGCGCCGAAATATTGGCGACTAAGCCCGATCTGGATTTGTTAGCGTTGAACGAGGCACTCGAAGAATTGACGGCTATGGATCCCCAACAGGGTCGCATCGTCGAGTTGAAATTTTTCGGCGGCCTTTCTATAGAGGAGACCGCGGAGGTGCTTGGCATTAGCCATGCGACGGTCGAGCGCGATTGGAAGATGGCCCGAGCGTGGCTCCGACGAAAACTTGAATAATTGTGGGAATGAGGGAAACGCCACAAGCCGGACGCGTAAGTGTATAGGCAGGTTTTTTATCGATGACCCCTGATCGTTGGCAACAAGTTAAAGAAATATTCAACTCGGCGATCAAGCAAGGCCCTGACGAACGTCGTGTCTTACTTTCGGAACTATGTTCTGGCGATGAGGATCTGCGAATTGAAGTTGAATCGCTGATCCGATCTTATGAAAAGTCGGGCGAGTTTATCGATTTTCCCGCCTTCCGGAATGCGGGCCACCTCATCATCGACGCAAAAGCCGAATTAGCACCCGGTCAGACCATCGCCTCTTACGAAGTCGTCTCCTTCTTGAATCGAGGAGGTATGGGCGAAGTGTACTTGGCCCAGGATCGACGACTCAATCGCAAAGTGGCATTGAAGTTGATGCCGGCTCTGTTCACAAACGATGGAGCTCGTTTGCGACGGTTCGAACGCGAAGCCCGCGCAGCTTCCGCGCTGAATCACCCGAACATCATCACCATTTACGAAATCTGCGAAGCAAACGACACGCTGGTGATCGCGAGCGAGTTTGTTGAAGGCGACACTTTGCGTGAGCGTCTGGCACGTGGTCCACTCGATATCAAGGAAGCGCTGAACGTTGCGATCCAGATTGCTGATGCGCTTACCGCGGCACATAACGCCGGCATTATCCATCGCGACATCAAGCCCGAGAACATCATGATTCGGCCTGATGGCTATGTGAAGGTGCTCGACTTTGGTCTCGCTAAGTTGGTTGAACAACCATCCGTAGTCGCGAATCACGAAGCATCAACGAAAAAAGTTTTGACCGGTGCCGGCATGATCATGGGAACCGTTGGTTACATGTCGCCGGAACAGGCACGTGGGTTGGCAATCGATGCTCGGTCGGACATCTTCAATCTGGGCACAGTAATTCACGAGATGGTCACCGGAAAGAAAGCCTTCGAAGGGGAGACCGCCAGTGACTCATTGGCCGCAATTCTGACGATTGATCCACCACTGCTTTCGCACTTCACCCCCGAAGCTCCTTCCGAGTTGGTTCGGATTGTCAGCAAAGCTCTTCGCAAGGATCGAGAGGAGCGCTACCAGGTTGTGAAAGATCTTCTCCTCGATCTCAAGAGCCTCAAGGAAGAAATTGCCTTTCAGGCAAAGCTGGAACGTTCTGTCGCTCCCCAGAAAGTCGTTTCAACGAATAATGCGGGGAGAGAATCGAATGCGGCCATAGGAGGGTCGGTCTCGAACACAAACGAGCTCAAAACCGCGGTTTCAACAGCCGATTCTCTCAGCTCCGAGATCAAACGTCCTAAAATTCGAACGGCTCTCGTTTTTGCTGGTCTTGCTCTCGCTGCGATCGCGGCAATCATCACCCTGTACAAGTTTCTGAATCGAAGCCAGCCTTTGAGCGGTGAGGCGTCCCAAATTTTACGTACAACTCAGATCACCTTCTCCCCAGCCTTAGACGGATTCCCCTCATTTTCGCCGGATGGCAAGTCGGTTGTTTACAGTTCTGATCAGAACGGGAGTTTTGAACTGTACGTCACGCAACTCACACCCGGTGGAGGGGAATTACAGTTAACGAATGATGGTCAGCAGAACTTTCATCCTTCCTGGTCTCCCGACGGCCAGCGTATCGCCTACTATTCGAAAAAACGTGGCGGGATTTGGTTGGTATCTGCTCTGGGCGGTTCGCCAAGACAATTAACTGAGTTTGGCGCGCGGCCTGCCTGGTCGTCTGATGGGTCGCTAATTGCATTTCAGTCCGGCGCGCCAGGAGAGGCCTTCTCAACCAGGGCCTTGGCGCCATCCACAATCTGGATCGTTCCGGCACAGGGTGGTGCGCCAAAGCAGATCACTCACTCGGAGAATCCAAGCGGTGGCCATTCATCTCCATCGTGGTCACCCGACGGGAAGCGAATCGCATTTTGCGTCGCTGATTACATCTATTCGACAGTTTGGTCAATAAACGTGGATGGCAGTGACCCGAAGAAAATAGCGCCAGGCTGGGAGCCGGCGTACGCGCCTGATGGAAGCATCTACATGATTGGAGAACGGGGTCTCTTTCAAGTCAAATTGTCCTCCGCGGGTGAAGCCGTTGCACCACCGCTCACCGGTGCTGGTCCAGGACCGAACATGAGCAACGTTGCAATTTCGCCTGATGGAAAAAAGATCGTCTACAGTGGTCGAAGAACTGAAAGCAATCTCTGGAGCATTTCCTTGTCCCCTAAGGCTGAGCCGACGGGAGCACCGTCACCATTTTCTCGTGATACCAGTCAACGAAATAACCTGGTTCGCTTTTCTCCAGACGGTCGCAAGCTTGCACTTAACAGATGGCGCCCCGGAACAAGCGCGGATGTCTGGGTTGCTGATGTTGACGGGAAGAATCTCACTCAATTGACTAACAATCCTGCGACGGATAGTCAGGCGAGCTGGTTCCCGGAGGGAGACAAACTCACCTTCCTCTCAGACCGCAATAGCGAACACTTATCACTGTGGACAATTTCATTGACGACTGGCAAGGAAGAGCTATTTCTGGATTTGGGTGAGGGCGTGCAATTTGCTCAGCTGTCTCCAGATGGTAAGCAGGTCGCGTTTAATTTCACGCAAAACGGTGCCATGAATGTATGGGTGGCCTCGACGAAAGATGGCCAACGGAAACAGTTAACGTTCGATACTCATCTGTCGGGTTTTCCTTGCTGGTCACGAGATGGTCAGTTGATTGCATTTGAGAAGCAGCGTGGAGAAGACGCGTATCTCATGGTAATCCCAAGTACTGGTGGAGAGCCGACACAATTAACCTCCGGCCACGTCAAGGACTGGCCCAATGATTGGTCACCCGATGGAGACAAGATCGTTTTCGCAGGCCAGCGCAATGGCATCTGGAATGTTTACTGGATCTCACGTAGTACGAAACTGGAGAAACAATTAACCAACAATACGAAGCTAAACGTATTCGTTCGTTATCCAGCCTGGTCGCCACTCGGCAATCAGATTGTGTACGAATATGCGGAAACCACAGGCAACATCTGGTTGATGGAACTAAAGTAACGTTTTGTGGATCAATAAGACTGCAGTGTCATGAATCCTGAACGCTGGCAACAAGTCAAAGAGATATTTAATTCTGCAATCAAGCAGCAACCCGAGGAGCGCGGTGTCTTCCTCGCTCAAGTTTGCTCAAGCGATGACGAGCTCCGAAATGAAGTAGAATCTCTCATTCAATCGCATGAGAAATCAGGCGAGTTCATCGATCGACCAGCCTTTGCCGCAGAGCCAGGATTGTTCACGGATGAAAAATCTGATTTGAGATCGGGCCAGACAATCGCTTCATATGAAATCCTCTCATTCATAAGCCGCGGCGGCATGGGTGAGGTCTACCTGGCCCAAGATCGACGATTGAGTCGTAAGGTGGCGCTAAAGCTACTGCCGGCATCATTCACCAAGGACGTCGATCGACTTCGTCGCTTCGAACAGGAAGCACGGTCAGCATCGGCTTTGAATCATCCGAACATCATTACGATTTATGAGATTCAGGAGATCGGCTCAACCCACCTGATCGCGACGGAGTTTGTCGAAGGCGAAACTCTGCGACAGCGACTCATGCACTCGCGCCTCAGTCTCAACGAAACTCTGCAAATCGCTATTCAGGTTGCAGATGCTCTCTCGGCAGCACACAAGGCAGGGATTGTTCACCGAGACATCAAGCCTGAGAACCTGATGTTGCGTCCCGACGGCTACATAAAGGTGCTTGACTTTGGTCTCGCGAAACTTGCGGACCAGCTATCAGTTGATGGCGAAGCTCCTACTGTCCAGGTGCGGACAGGTTCGGGAGTTGTGATGGGAACTGCCGGTTACATGTCGCCGGAACAAGCAAGAGGTTTGCCGGTAGACGCTCGTTCGGACGTTTTTAGTTTGGGCGCAGTGATCTATGAAATGCTCGCGTCGCGAAAGCCGTTCGACGGGGATACTCCCAGCGACGTGTTGGCGGCCATTCTGAAGACTGAGCCGCCGCCGTTGGTGCATCTGGTGTCTGGCCTTCCGCCTGAGCTGGTTCGCATCGTTGGAAAGACACTGCGGAAGGATCGAGAGGAGCGTTACCAGGTAATAAAGGATCTGTTGCTCGACCTGAAAGCGCTTAAACAGGAATTAGAGTTTCAGGAAAAGCTCGAGCAATCGGTTGTTCCCAACCATGAGCCGCTGGTTTCGTCAGCCACTCGCACGATCCACCACGGAACGGGCAATGTAGCTGCGCCGGCAACTCGCGAGATCACAAGCCCGTCTTCTTTGATAACTGATTCAGTAACCTTCCAAATTAAGTACAAAACTGGAGCCATTGCTCTTCTTGCGTTGATTGTCTTACTGACAATTTGGGCAGGGTTCGCGCTCTACAAATACTTGAATCGTCCTGCTGCGACTCACTTCGAGTCGATGAAGATCTCTCGCCTGACAAACTCTGGAAAGGCGATTGATGCGGCAGTCTCGCCGGACGGCAAATATCTTGTGTACGTCCTTAGTGATGCAGAGAAACAGAGCTTGTGGATTAGACAGGTGAGCACGGCGAATGACAGGGAGGTACTGCCACCCGCGCCCGTGGGCTTCTTCGGCATGGCATTCTCGCTGGATGGCAACGATCTTTACTACGCGCTCAAGTCGAAACTGGATGCCGGAACCCTCTATCGGGTGCCGGTTCTTGGCGGGACGCCCGTGAAGATCCTCGAAGGAATTGACGGCCCGGTCAGCTTCTCTCCTGATGGAAAACGAATGGTGGTGGTGAGAGGTAATTTCCCTGGACAGGCACAGAGCGCTCTTGTGATCGTCAATTCCGATGGCAGCAACGAAAAAACACTCACTGTGCGCAAATTTCCCGAGCGGTTTTGTCCCATTTTCTTTACCGGCCCTTCGTGGTCACCTGACGGTAAATGGATTGCTTCCACCGTCAACACGATAGGCGGACGGAGCAGAATCAAGATTTTCAACGTCGACGACGGCAGCGAGCAAGATCTTAATTCCGAAATGTGGCCCTTCACGGCACGCGTGCAATGGTTACCCGACATGAGTGGAGTGCTGGCGATCGCCGGAGATCACGCGGGAGTTGCTCAGCTCTGGTTCCTGCCATATCCGGAAGGCAAAGCACGGAAAGTTACCAACGATCTTAACGGATATCGGGCGATTGCATTGACGGCTGACGGTAAGCGACTTAGCACGATTCAATCCAGCGGCATCGTCAACATCTGGGTCGCTGCTGAAGGAGATGCTAAACATTCAATTGCACTTCGAACAGGGAACGTTGGTTTCTTTTCAACAGGTGGAAGCAGCGTCTCGTGGCTTCCGGATGGCCGGATCGCTTTTGCTACGAACGAGAGTGGAACGTCAGACATCTGGCTGATGAATGCTGACGGCAGTAATAGGAAACAGCTTACTTCCAACTCTGGACAGAATGTGAATCCGACAGCAAGCCCTGATGGCAGCTACATTTTTTTCGCCTCGGTAAGAGACGGAAGTCGTAGCATCTGGCGAATTAAGGTCGACGGCAGTAATCCGCAAAAGTTAACCGAAGGACCAACGGATACCCAGCCTGCAATTTCGCCGGACGGCAAATGGCTGATCTACGCAAACCTAACTGATGGCAAGCCGTCGATCTGGAAGCTGGGAATCGATGATAAGAATCCCGTTCGACTCACGGACAAAGTGGCTTCAAATCCCTTCATTTCGCCGGATGGTCAATACGTGGGTTTTTTCTATCCTGAAGCTGCTGATCCATTAGCACCACCAAACCGCATTGGTGTGATTCCGATTAGCGGCGGAGACCCAATCAGGACATTCGAATTTCAAGTAAGCGGCACAATTGGCGCCGTCGGTCAGTGGTCGAACGATGGTCGATCCATTCATTATTTGGTGAGCCAGCACAACGTTACTAATATCTGGAGCCAACCCTTGGAAGGTGGACCACCCAAACAAGTCACTGATTTTCAAGAAAGCTTGATTACTGGCTTCGCATGGTCACGCGATGGCAAACAGCTTGTCTGCACACGTGGCGTTCTGATGCGCGACGCCGTACTAATCGCCGACGCCAAGTAATCGTTCCGCAAAAATCAGCCACGGATTAACACGGATAACACGGAACACGACAACGGGAGCGAGCTTTTTCAACCCTCAACGCTCCTGTCTTAATCAGTTTCATCCGCGTGAATCTGTGGCCCTTTTTCTTGTTGGCTTGCGCTTTCGCATGCCTGTGTGGCGAAATACTCACACTATGAAAACAACTGATCCTGGTTCTCGCCCGAGAGGTGGAGTGCGGAGCTTTATCTCGCTTTCATTATTTCTCGTTTGTTCAACAGCTCTTGCGCAGACGGCAATCAAGAATACAGTCAACTCACCAACAGATTCTGCGCTGGCCCACTACGACGTCAAGCCCGCAGATCTGCCTCCGCCAAGAATAGAGAATGATGTGACCAACCCGCCGCGAGTCATTCCGCGGCCCGAAGGCGCAAACCTGAATCTGCCCGCGGGATTCGAGATCGGCACGTTTGCGGAAGGTTTTACTCAACCGCGCTGGATGGCCCTGGCTCCGAATGGCGACGTTTTTCTCTCCGACTCACGTGCTGGCAAGATCGTGGTCCTGCGCGACAGCAACAAGGATGGAGTTGCTGAAGAGCGCTTCGTCTTCGCTGAGGGTCTGAAGCAGCCTTTCGGGATTGCGTTCTGGCGTGACTACGTTTACGTCGGAAACACGAATGCAATTACTCGCTATCGGTACAAGCCGGGACAAACAGCGGCTGAAGGCCCAGCGGAGAAAATCGCCGATGTCCCGGGTGAGGGTTATCGCGAACACTGGACGCGCAACATCCTGTTTAGTCCGGATGGAAAGAAGATGTACGTAACTGTTGGTTCAGAGTCAAATGTCAGCGTTGAACCAGATCCAATGCGCGCCACTATCACCGAATACAATCCCGATGGCACGGGCAAACGAACGTACGCAAGCGGGACGCGCAACCCCATCGGTCTTGCGTGGCTACCCGGCACTAGGAAGATGTGGGCCGCCGTGCAGGAACGCGATCGGCTGGGCGACGACCTCGTACCTGACTATGTAACTGAGATCAAGGATGGCGGTTTCTATGGATGGCCGTATGGCTACATGGGATTTGAAGATCCAAGGCGGAAAGGTGAGCGGCCTGACTTGCTAAAGAAAATGCTAACTGGAAATGTACTCATTCAGGCCCACTCGGCGATCCTTGGTCTTACTTTTTACGAAGGGCGAATGTTCGCGAATGAGTATCGTGGTGACGCGTTTGTTGCGCTTCACGGCTCATGGAATCGAACTAAGCGGACGGGCTACAAGATTATCCGCATTCGCTTTAGGAATGGGAAGCCGGTTGGTGGGTATGATGACTTCATAACCGGATGGATGCTGGGTCCAGATAATAGGGATGTGTGGGGCAGGCCAGTAGGCCTACTTGTGCTCACGGATGGATCGATGCTGATCACCGATGATGGCGCAAACAAGATCTGGCGAGTCACTTATCGAGGCCGGAAGCAAAGCTAATTTGTAAGTTCAACCTGAATTATTTGCAGGTGAGGCAGGGCGGTTTACCCCGCTTATTTTTGTTGATTCAAGCTTTGGTGAGTTAGCGGGGGTAAACCGCCCTTCCTCACCTCCAATCTATCCTGAGTTGAGTGGTATTCCTAATGCGTTCTGTTATTAGGTCGATCGTCTTAGCGGTTTTGATGCTCGTACATGGCTTTGCATACGCAACTCAACAGGGCCACGTCATTGAAGGCATTGTCGTAGATCAAAAAGGCGATCCAATCTCAGCCGCAGTCATCACAATATCAGGCGCAAATCTGAGTGCGACAACCAGAACGGACGAAGCCGGACGTTTTCAACTCCAATCATCTCCTCAATCAGCTCTAACAGTTCAGATCGCCGCACAAGGATTTGAAACCATCAAGCAAAGGGTTGATCTGCAGGCTTCGAGCGCGACTCAATTGCGATTTGTGCTGACTCCAGCCCCGGTGACCGGACAGGTCACAGTCACAGCAACTCGAACCGAGACTCGCCTCGAAGATTCTGCTGCCAGCATTGTCGTGCTTGGGGAACAGCAACTGGAAACAACAGCTGCATTGACTTTGGACGACGGCCTTCGCCAAGTCCCCGGGTTCAGTCTATTTCGTCGCAGTGGGAGCCGTACTGCAAATCCGACAACACAGGGAGTCTCGCTCCGCGGGCTGGGCGCGAGTGGAGCAAGTCGAGCCATAGTGTTTGCCGATGGTCTTCCTTTGAACGATCCGTTCGGCGCGTGGATTTACTGGGATCGTGTGCCTCGAGTGGCGATTTCCCAAGTAGAAGTATTGAGCGGACCTGCTTCCCATCTCTACGGCAGCGGAGCTCTCGGAGGAATCGTGAATGTCAGAACCAAGGGTCGCGAGGCGAACTCAGCTACGCTCGAGATGTCCTACGGCAACGAGTCGACGCCAAGCGCATCGTTGTTCGCCGCAGCTAAAAAAAACGATTGGGGAGCTAGCCTGGCCGCTGAGATATTCAACACCGATGGTTACGTACTCGTCGCTCCTGATGAGCGTGGTCCAGTTGATACAGCCGCTGGCGGACGACATTCAGTTGTCACCGTAACGGGTGAAAGATGGTTCGGGCCGACGCAGCATGTATTTGGAAGCATGTCTTTCTTCGGCGAATCGCGGAAAAACGGTACGCCTTTGCAGACTAACCGCACGCACATACGACAGTTCTCGTTCGGCGGCGAAGTGGCATCAATTCGAAGAGGTTCAATATCGGCGCGCACTTACGGAGGTACCCAGGTTTACGATCAGAACTTTTCGGCAATCAATGCCGATCGAACGAGCGAGGCGCTTACTCGTGTTCAGAGAGTTCCAGCACAGTTCGAGGGATTCATAGGCCAATGGTCCAGCCACGAATGGCACAACCAGAAGTTTGTCGCCGGATTCGAGTCACGAGTTGTTCGCGGCGCGAGCGATGAAATCGTCTTTGTAAACGGCCTAGCGAGTTCCCTGGTCGGCGCAGGTGGTCGTGAAGGTAGAAGGGGACTCTACTTCGAGGATCTAATCACATTTGGCTCGAAGTTGTTTCTTAATGCCGGGGTCCGACTCGATCATTGGAGTAACTTCGATGCTCTCTCAGCAACTACTCCGTTAACCGGCGCTACGGGAACGGTTATTGAATTCCCCGATCGAAGCGAGACCGCGTTTAGTCCCCAACTGTCAGGAGTGCTTAAATTTGATTCTCACGTCTCGTTACTATTTTCGGTGGCTCGCGCTTTTCGTGCCCCGACGCTAAACGAGTTGTACCGATCGTTTCGCGTCGGCAATGTGCTGACTCTTGCCAACGAGAACCTACGGGCAGAGCGATTGACCGGTGGCGAAGCAGGTATTCGCGTCTCTGCGTTAAAGGACACGGTGGTGATCCGTGGCAGCGCGTTCTGGAACGCCGTGACCAGACCCGTCGCCAATGTAACCCTGCAGACGACGCCTGCCTTGATCACTCGGCAGCGACAGAATCTTGGGCGGACTCGATCGAGCGGGCTCGAAGTGGAGGCTGACGCAAGAGTGCACCGGTTCTGGACCATCTCGGCGGGCTATCTTCTTGCGGACGCTGTTGTAGAGGACTTCCCCGCGAACCGTGCTCTTGAGGGCTTAAAAGTTCCGCAGATTCCGCTACATCAGTTTACGTTTCAGCTGCTGTATGCAAATCCATCTCGAGTGACAGTTGGTATTCAGGGAAGGGCCGCGAGTTCGCAGTTTGATGATGATCAAAACCTGTTCCGGTTGGGCAGTTACTTCGTATTGGATGCGCTCGTGTCACGTCGCATTTCATCTCGTTTCGATCTTTTCGGGGCCGCTGAGAACATCTTGAATCAACGTTATGAGGTCGGCAAGACACCTGTGACGACAATTGGCCCACCGATACTAATCCGGGGCGGCGTGCGCGTTCGCTTGGGGGAGAAATGAGTGTGGTCAGTAGGCAGTGCTCAGTAGGCAGTCGGCAGGTGGCAGTCGGCAGGTGGCAGTGGTTTTCGTGTTAGTTCGTGGATTTGCGGCTTTGCTGGTAGTTCATATCTCGGAAAGCGACTGCCTACTGACCAACGTCCCTCGTAAGCGCTCGGGGATGAAACCTCTCCACATAACTCCTGTACTCTGCAACTTCTCGTCGTTTACGTTCCCTCGACCATCCGAAGTATTCACAGCCGATCTGAGCTGCTGCCTCAACCGCATTCAAACCACACGTTGAGTTCAGACCAACCATAGTCCTTCGCATGAGAGCATCAATTAGTGTCCGCGCAAGCTCATGACGAAAAGCAAAAACTACTTCTGCTGCGATAGCGCCCGTTTCCTCATCAAATACTTCGAGCAGTCGCTCGTCTTCTTTAGCCAACTGCGATACTTGGGCGGTGCGTGATCCGTAAACTCTCGTTAGCCTGTCTTGACCCTGGCCGGCTGATACTTGAGCGCCTGGCAATAACGCTTCGGCTGTCGTGCAACGTCGCGCCTTCATTCCCAAACGACGCAGACAGACATCTACAGTCTGCTCTGCAAGACTGCGGTAAGTGGTGAGTTTTCCCCCTATCAGTGAAATCAAACCACGCGGCTCGGAATGTTCATGAATAAAATGGCGACGTGTAATCCCTTGCTCGTCCTCGTCATCCGTAGCCGGCAAAGGCCGCACGCCGGAGTAAGTGAAGAGAATTGAGTCGCATGACAACTCAGCGGCAGGAATCAGCCGATTCACCTCGCTTAGCAAGTACCTTATTTCCGAGTTGTCGATTTCCACACGATCTAAACAACCCTCGTAACGACTATCAGTAGTTCCAATCAAATACTTTCCAGACCAGGGAATAATAAATATTGGTCGACGGTCTTGTTCGGCCTCAACGTAAATGGCTGTCGAAGGTGCGCCAGGAAACCGAGCCACGATGACGTGACTTCCCTTCGTTCCTCCAATCAGCTGCTTTGATAAGAACCCGGAGCCAGCTAGCACGCGATCCACCCACGGCCCTGAAGCGTTAATCACAAGCTGACTATTCACGTGCACATGTTCGCCGTCCGCATTCTTGAACTTCACTCCCTTCAGGAAGCCATCTTCATGGCTGAATTCAACGACCTCCGAGTAGGTGAGAATCGTCGCGCCATGCTCGAGTGCGGATAACGCATTTTCAAGCACGAGGCGTTCGGCGAATTCGACCAGAGCATCGTAATAAATGGCCGCACCTTGCAGTCCGCTCGCGCTTAAGCCGGGTGCTCGTTCCAGAACCTCACTGGGAGCAAGCATGGAATGGCCAGGTAACTCTCTGTCGTATGAAAGTAGATCGTAAGCCAGCATTCCGGCGCGGATCGTCCACGGACCACGGCTGCGGTTGCTATAGATTGGGATCAGAATAGGTAAGGGTCTGACCAGATGTGGAGCGATCCTTAACAACGTTTCGCGTTCGCGGAGTGATTCTCGGACCAGTCCGAGTTCGCCATGTTCAAGGTAACGCAGTCCGCCGTGAATCAACCTCGTTGACCAACTGCTCGTGCCGCTGCAAATGTCACCTTTGTCCAACAGCAACACCTTCAGCCCGCGCATCGCAGCGTCGCGAGCGATTCCCGCGCCATTAATACCCGCACCGATGATGATTAGATCGAACTCCATCGAGATCGTTTTTGGGCCGACCGACCGCACGAAATAGTGCTGACTTTGCACCATCTCGGATAAACGTCTTCCACTCTACCTACTCACATCTCTAAGAGAAGTCAAAATTTTAAACGAAATGTTGGCCCATGACATCGCCGTACGCCTTTGAGAGAGTGCCTGCTCACGTGAGCTTTATAATTGAGAAATCTCAAGCAGCACTCGGCATACCTCTTGCTCCAGCCGACGGCAGCAGAATTAGTCTCTTGCTAACGACAAGTCAGTTAACAAGTCGGCGGACAACAGCGTCTGTATATTCGACTGCCACTGGGAGCGCGGGCGTCTTGCCCGCTCCGTGGTTCGGTCTCAACCGATGCGGGCGAGACGCCCCGCGCTCCCTGTGCGACGCTTAACGTCTACGACATTTAAAAGGAGCGTAGCAATGCGTTCAGCCCGACCCTTGGACGTTTCCATCCTTTCTCTTCTGATAGTTTTCTTTTCTGTAATCACCTCAGTCCGCGCAGAAGACGAATATGAAGACGACTACGACGTAAAAGCCAGAGTTGTCCGTATCAGCCTCATCGACGGCGAAGTCAACTTAAAGCGAAACGGCAACACCGATTGGGAACGAGCCAAGTTGAACTTTCCGCTTGTTGAGGGGGATACGTTGGCGACCATGGAGCGCGGCCGCGTCGAACTTCAGATCGATGCGCGCAACTTTGTCCGCGTCGGACCAAATTCGATTCTACGTATTGCCACTTTACGCGACCAGGGTGTTGCTCTCAGTCTCGTTGAGGGCACAGCGACAATCAGGCTCGCAAAGTTTGATCGCGATCAGGAGTATTTTGAAATCGACGCTCCAAAAAGCACCATTGCAGCCGAAAAGAAGGGTTTTTACCGCATCGATGTGGCTCGTGAAGGCCGCGTCCGGCTGACAGTAAGGGATGGTGGACGGGCTCGAGTCTATTCCGACACTGCCGGCTTTCAGGTGCGCGACGGGCGTACCGCCGAACTTGTCTACGAAGGACCTGATGCGGGCGACTGGCAACTGCTTGAGGCTGCAGCTGGAGACTCGTGGGATCGCTGGGTCGATGATCGCGAACGTTATCTTGCTCAGCGACTTCGCTACGACGTTCAGTACTACGACAACTATGTTTGGGGAGCTGAAGATCTGGATGCGTACGGCACCTGGGCTTACACAAGCGACTATGGTTGGATCTGGCGGCCGAGCGTCACGATTATCAATAACTATAACAACTGGGCGCCGTACCGGTATGGGAATTGGACTTGGTGTCCGCCGTACGGGTGGACGTGGGTTGGGTACGAGCCATGGGGATGGGCTCCGTATCACTACGGACGATGGGTCTACTACAACAACTATTGGGCCTGGTGCCCTCGAAGCCATTACTACCGGCGACGGAGTTGGTGGCGCCCTGCGCTTGTGGCGTTCCATTTCTCATTCGGCAAAGACATTTGCTGGTATCCACTGTCGTACTATCACCGTGATCCCCATTCGCGCTACTACCACACACCGGACCGGTTGACGCCGCTTACGAGACGCGAGCTCGAGAACCTGCGCCGAGTGAATCCTTCATATGCTCGCGCGGTAACAACCGTTCCAGCGACGGAATTCGGCAGCGTTAGAAACTTGAGAGCTGCGACGGATGTGTTGGCGCGCCGAGTCGTCACCGAAGAGCCGTTGCGCGAGTTGCCGGTTAGACCAGCTGGCGCGGCAACGAGTGACGCAACGCAATCGGGTCGAATTACGATCGCAAGACCGGCCAGGTTGATTCCATCAGTGGATGTGCCAGCCAGAGAGACAGGCGCAGGTACACGGACGCCTGGCATTCCGCTCGACGACGAGTTGCGAAGGTCTCGCGTATTCAACGGACGAGAGCCAAGGCCGGCAGCTCCGAGCAGCGATTCAGCTGCGCCGCCGGTGGAAGCCCGTCCAACGGGAGCGGTAGCACGTCCCGCCCGTCAAGCACCGGCTGACGAATCCCGCGATACCGGTGCAGACGATTCGGCGAGGCCGGCACGTTCACGGCCTTCGCAACCTGCGAGGAATGTCGACGAGGTAAATGAATCACGTGAGAGAAGATCCGTAGCAACGCCGTCGCGACCTTCTGCTAATGAAGAGAACTCACCATCCAATCGTCCGAGTAGATCGCGTGAAGTAGACCGTCCAACGGTAACGGAACGTCCGGCCGACTCGAAGCGCCAGGACCGCACCGAGCCTTCTGAACGAGGAGACGTTTACTCAGCACCGGCACGTCCTGAACGGAATCGCGAGTCTGAGCGGCCAACGCGTTCAGAACCCTCTCGATCTGAGCGGGCGCCGCGGTATGAAGCTCCACCTCGCTACGAGCCTCCGGCGCGGAACGATCCACCACCGCGGAACGATCCACCGCCGCGGAACGATCCACCGCCACGGAACGATCCACCGCCACGGAACGATCCACCACAGCGGAATGATCCACCGCCACGGAACGATCCACCACCGCGGAATGATCCACCACCGCGGAATGATCCACCACCACGGAATGATCCACCACCGCGGAATGATCCACCACCGCGGAACGATCCACCACCGCGGAATGATCCACCGGCAAGAAGTGAATCTCCGCGCTCGGAACCAGCGAAGCCGGATCGACCGGATCGACCATAGTGAAATAGATCCTAAAGATCCGATTGGATCAAAAAGGAGAAATGATCTTGGCTACTGATGCAGTTTTCACTGGGAGCGCGGGCGTCTCGCCCGCTATGTGGCTGACTTTCAACGTGATGCGGGCGAGACGCCCGCGCTCCTGTCTCTTATACACATCTCCGAGCC
>JBKPAC010000198.1:0-7297 GCA_046726175.1 Acidobacteriota bacterium | reverse complement strand
ACAGTCAGGAAGGAAATTCACAGTCAGGAAGGAAATTCACAGTCAGGAAGGAAATTCACAGTCAGGAAATTCACAGTCAGGAAATTCACAGTCAGGAAGGGCGGTTTACCCCCGCACAACTTTGCTACTCAAGATCTGACTAGGGAAAGTTGAGCGGGGGTAAACCGCCCTTCCTGACTGTGAATTTCCTGACTGTGAATTTCCTGACTGTGAATTTCCTGACTGTGAATTTCCTGACTGTGAATTTCCTTCCTGACTGTGAATTTCCTTCCTGACTGTGAGTTTCTTGAAAGAGGCAGCCTTGATCAAGGCTGCCTCTTCCTAAACCGCATTCTTCCGTAAGCCTGCGATCAAAAATTAAGCCGTAACGCCAATTGAATAACTCGAGGGTGACTGCTGAAAAGTTGTCCAGCCTGATTGAACAGATTCAGCGTCCCAGCATTGATTGTGTTTACCGGACCGACAGCAGTTGTGGTGACCGGGTCGACTGAATCAACCGAGCCCGGAGTGTACTGTGCGCGATTGAAGATGTTGAAGAAATCCGCTCGTACCTGGACTTTCTTCGACTCAGAAAATGGAAAATCCTTGAAGAGCGAAAGATCCAGGTTGCGGATACCAGGCAATTGCAGTGTATTGCGTCCACTGTTCGCGAGCGCTCCGTTTCCAGCTTGAATGTACTGAGCGTTCGGATTAGTAGCAAGATACGCCACCGTCCGCGTTGCATCAGACAGAGCGCACGTACCATCCGCATTAAACAGGGTACACGTTTGTAAGAGTGGCACCACGGTGCTTGCTGTTCCCGTAACGCCAGCCAGGTTGATAATCGACCGATCCGGCGCGCGGTCTCCATTCAAATTTGAATCGATCCCGCTGAGCACTGTCGCCTTTTCTCCGCTTTCAAAGGTGAGTATTCCAGCCAAACTCCAGCCGCCAATCGTATGCCGCATCAGACTACTGCTGCTCTTTCGCCAGAAGGGCAGATCGTAGAGTCCAGAAAAGACAAACCGGTGTCTGCGATCGAGCGCAGAATCTGCTTTCTCTGTACGGAGGTTTTGAAAGTCCTGCACGCGGCGAGGCGTCAGCACCGTGCTAAACACTTCAGCCGTCGTGTCATCAATGAGGTGACTGTAAGTGTAAGAGCCTGAGAATTGCAGACCATTCTCGAAGCGCTTGGTGAACTGAGCAGATCCGCCGTGATAAGTGGAGTTACCATTCGGTAGAAAAGCCGTGATATTTGAAGTGAACCCGGCCGCCGCAAAGTCCGGTAGGATCCTGGGTCCTGCTGTGAGATCCGCGAGAGTGGTTCCCAGGCTGTCAATCACAGTCTGCGATGGCGCGGATAAGAAGGTCGGCAGGAATCCGCCCGGTGTATCGGATACCCGCGGCTGCACGTTGATTTGGTTTTGCGTGAGTAAATGAATTCCGCGCGTGCCCAGGTACCGGAACTCGACCGCGTAATTCTTATGAATCTCGCGTTGGTAACTGAGACTCCACGAGAGCGAATACGGTAGCTGCTGATCCGGAATCCAGGCTGTCGTGGCGCCACGCAGTGTTACTGGATCTACATTGGTAGTTGGAGTTACTAGCGGACTGATAGCGCCTGCAGCCAGAAAACCTGGAACCGGTGGTACGGGATTGAAGTCCTTCGTCTGTTGGAACTGTGGTGGCGACGAAAGGATGAAGATATTGTCGAAGATCACATCGTAAGCCATTGTAAACCCGGCTCGGATCGAAGACTTGCCTCCACTCCCAAAAATCCGACCCAGCATCCCCGAGTTGAAATCCGGCGCATACGCGAACCCCACGCGCGGCGCAAAATTTTTCTTCTGCGATGTCGGGCTGTTGAATGTCAGCAAGCCTGGCACTGACGCCGCCTGGTTCAAGGACTGTTGTCGCGCGCCAAACGGCATCTGTTCGTAAACATAGTTAAGACCGAGATTCAAAGTTAAATTCGGTCGGATGCGCCAATCGTCTTGCGCGTAGGTGAAGAGCAATTTCTGGTCACCGTAATACGTGTTGGCTCCAACGTTGCGCTCGCCAAACACCGGGCTGAGATCGAATAGAAAGTCAGCTACGCTGGTGTATTCGTAGTCGCCCCGCTGGCGCTGGACGAACGTCTGGGGAGAAATCAACTTGCGAAAGTCTCCACCGAACTTGAACGAGTGATTTCCATGGAGCACAGAAATGTTATCGACGACCTGGTAATTATTCTCAATCGTCGTCTGCGGCGCATTTTGATCGGGTCCAATACTCCCTCCGCCGAAGATGTCGTCAAGGTCAATGTTTGGAAACTGGTCCAGGCCGGGAAACGTAAGCGCCGGAACTGTAAACCGCTGGACGTGACGACGGTAAGACAATCGCAACTCGTTCGTTAGCTTCGGCGAGAACGTGTGGTTCATCGTGTAAGAGAACAGCCGATCGTCTATCGGAAGGGTCGTAAAGAACGCTGGAAGCGTTGCCGCGTTGTCGGTTTGGCGCGAACGATTCCAAATGAACCGAGTGTGGTGCGTCGTATTTGAGTTCTGCGTGAAATCGAAGTTCAGGACAAAGTTCCGGTTGGCCTCGGTGAACGGCGAGGGCACGCTGATTAAGCCCAGGTCCACGTTAGTGGTTCCGAGTGCGAAGCTATCGCCGTTTGAGACAGGAGCAACCGGCACAAACTGTCGAAAAACTCCGAAGTTCGTTTGCGAGACGCCCGGGACGCTTTGGATCTGGGCCAACCCTAACGCGGTGGGTGCTTCGAGTTGGCTCGCGCCGCTGTTGAAGCCGAAGTGCAGGTTCTCGAGTGAAACGAAGAAGAACAGTTTGTCCTTGCCGCTCCACGGATAATATTCTGGTCCACCTTCTCCAAAGCGCGGAAAATAAAGCGGACCACTGAGATTGAATCCATAGCGATTGTAGTCGTACCTTCGCTGTCGCTCGAATCCTGGCGGAGGGTTATCTTCACGAACTACATTCGCGCCGATCTTGTCCAGCGTATCGAGCGCATTAAGTTTGCGATTGCGAAAGAAATCATACGCCGAGCCGTGAAAGTCGTTGTTCCCGCTTTTGGTAATGGTGATGAATTGGCCGCCGGTTGAGCGTGCAAATTCAGCCGAGTACTGGTTTGTCAGAAGCGAAAACTCCTGCACTGTTTCCGGTGACACGTAAACCTGTGGGCCCGTTACAGCCTTATCGTTGTTGTCAACGCCATCAACAATGAAGTCGTTGTTGCGCGGCCGTTGTCCACCAACTGAACCTCCAGTGCCAACGCCAACGCCACCATTGCTTGTGACATTCGGCGAGAGAAGAGAAAGATTGTTGACGCCGGCGCCGGTGCCAGTGCCTGTTCCCGTCTGACCGGTCAGCGCAAGGTCTACGACCTGACGATCGCTGAACTGTTTTGACAAGTTCAAGGTTGACGTATCAACCAGTTCAGCGCCACCGGCTGACACGACGACTGTGGCTGTGGTTCCTGCTATTTGAAGTTGAATGGGGAGGTCGGTAGTTTGATTGAGCTGGACCCTGACATCATCAACGGTCGTAGAAGCAAAATTACTAGCTTCGACTTTCAATGAATAAGTGCCGGGCAATAAATTGTGGAACTCGAACTCGCCGCTGCTGGTTGTCGCCGCGGTTTGAGTTGTCTTTTTTGCAGGGTCAGTAATTGTGACAGTGGCGCCCTCAACCACAGCGCCGCTTGGGTCCTTGACGATGCTGCGCACATTGCCTGTCGTGACTTGGGCGTGAGATGAAATAGCAAGAGCTGCCAGAAGAACTGACTGCACTGCTAAGAATAATGAAAACTTACGAAACCAATTCATGAATCCCTCCTTGCGGGTATTTCTTACTAACTTTGAATTGCTTTGACGTCTCTGCGTCTCTGCGCCTTTGCGTCTCTGCATGAACCGTTACCTAACGGTACAACCAACACAAAGGAAACTTATCGAAGCTGACTCATGCGCACACTTTCGAAAGAGATATAACTATGAGCACCGAAAATGCTTGCTTGATGACGCAGCGTGTTTTGAAGATGCAACAGCGATGCCCAAGCACGTGATTGTTGGCGTGTAATTCAGTGAGGCATTTTTACGTGACGAAAGGAAATTGGTCACACTCTTATGAGTTGGACCAAAGGACTGCAAGCAAAGGGTCACGCGAGTTGTCGAGGGAAGATGCTGAAGTACTGGTGAGGCGCTACGCCACTGTGCGGCAAATTGTGCACAGAAGATCTACTGAGTGGCAGAAATTCCTAAACCAAAATTCGCAATCCAAAGTTTTCATCACTCCAAATTTCTAAAGATTGAGAAGAGTGTTGCTGGGGTTATTCAATGGCTTGTTTGAAATCAGCGAAACCGCCCAACTTATCCTTGCTCCGGAGGAGCAAGATGTTTATAGCTCTCAGTTACCATTCCGGCGAGCGCTCCGGCGGAGCGCAATGTGATCCGAAAACCGACATATCGCTCCTACGGAGCGAGGGTCATTAACACGAGATGCTTGTCTATAAACATGTAGCTCCTCCGGAGCAGGTGAGCCAAATATCTGATTGCCCTTTCCGCGATACTTCCGCAAGAACGGCTACCGCGTCACGGAGCGCCCACCACCGGGTTAAGTGTGTCATTCTCAACTTTGTCACGCGTGAGGACTGGGAATAGGACCGCCGCAAATTGCAAGAGTTTCGAGTACTGTGCAGTTTCAACTCTCTGCGCAACCTCTGCGTCCTCGGCGCCTCTGCGGTGTTCGTTTCAAGCCAATTTAACCGCCGAGACGCAGAGCACGCGGAGGTTACGCAGAGACAAGAACCAAACTGCAAACACTTCTCTACAAGCGCAAAGGTCTCGCGAGCGTCTAGTCTTACGAGCTGCCTGAGAGGCGTGATCTCACGTGTTGCCATGCGTGGTTCGTTCAATCCCAACCCACAAACAACCGAACCGTGCTTTCTCTCTTTCCCCAATCCCACCAACGGCAGAGGCTGTGTAAAAACTCCGCTGATGCCCGCGGCTTGCCTGCGGGAGCGTCACGTTCGCTGCTACCGTGGTTATCCATGAGAGAGTTGTAGATGCCGCCGGCTCGCCCGGCGGAGTCTCACGTTTACTGCTAACTCCTAAGGCTCTGAGAAGCAGAGCTAAGAAGCGTGACTCCTCCACCCGGCAAGCGGGTGGCATCTTCAAGACGTTGGCCCTCTCCTAAGTAGCTGCTAACGTGACGCTCCCGCGGGCAAGCCGCGGGCATCAGCGGAGTCTCTACACCCTCACACTCAAGCTCATTCATTCTTCCCTTATTTCTCCAGCTCATACTCATATGCGCGTAACCATGCACGATATGAGCCCCTATCCTCAATGCAATCTACTAATAATCCCAGCAAATCAATAATGGCCACAGACTTGCCATCTTTTGCTTGGAGGGAGAACACAAGCATGAAAATTGTTGGAAAAGGGATTGGCGGGGCTCTTTTGTCACTCGCATTTGTTATTGGGATATTTGCGGCGACAAGCGGCACTGCTCAAGCACAGTATCGCGATGATGATCGCAATTATCGACGCGATCGTCAGGATGGCGACTGGAATCGAGACTCAAGACGACGTCGCCATGACCGAGATCGCCGCTACAACGACCAACGTGATTGGCGGCGCAATCGGGACTACGACCGTAACAATGGCGTCTATAACAACAATGGTCGTTATGACAACCGCGGCTACGGCAATTACGGTGGATATGGCAATAACGGCCGGTATAGTCAGGTTGAACTGAATCGCGGATATCAGCAGGGCTTGAATACGGGCGCGAGCGATGGCCAGCGGGGACAGAGTTACAGCCCTGAGAGATCGCGCCACTTTAAAAACGCCTCATCGCAGGCTTTTCGCGAAGGGTTCGTGCGGGGCTACGACCAGGGCTATCGGCAATACGCTGGTTACGGCAACCAGCGCAATCGCGATACGGGCTGGGGAAACATACTTGGCGGCATCCTCCAACCTTGAACCATCAATGAGGGTTAGCAAATTAATTGCAACGCCTTCAGTAAACAAATTGCAACCCTGAATGCCGCGATTAACCTCGCGGCATTTTTTCTTGCTGCGGACTCAGGTTAAGAATTCGTTTTGATCTCTGTCATCCGCGTTAGTCTGTGGCTAGCTTTCTTAATCAGGGGATTATTTCTTTCTCGACTTACAACTGAATCCACACTGCTGGCATCAGAGTTCTCGATAAGTTCTTCCTTCTCTCGCGCATCGACGGTGATGCGCCCCAAGTCTAAAAAAGACAATGGCGTTTTGGATGATTCGAGAGCAGGCTTGTTGTTAATTTGCAGAAGTCGCTCGATTAGAGTCCGAACGTTCGTCCTTCGCAAGGTCCGTTTCCTCGAAGTACACGCTGGTTCAAAGCTTCTCTTTTAGCTCCTGAAACAGGGGCAAGGAACAAAAATGAAAATATACGTAGGAAATCTCTCATTCAACACTTCGAGTAAGGACCTGGAGAAGTTGTTCTCCGAGGCAGGTACGGTCGAATCGGCCAACGTCATTGAAGATCGCGAAACGGGTCGCTCACGCGGCTTCGGCTTTGTCGAAATGCAGACCAAAGAAGCCGGCGAAGCAGCTATCGCGCGATTCAATGAAAAGGAAGTTGACGGTCGCAGTCTCAAGGTAAACGAAGCCAAGCCACGCGAATCAAGAAATGGTTTTGCTGGCGGCAGAAACGGCGGCAACGGCTTTAACCGGAACGGCAACGGCTATTGATTCGAATGCTGCCAGTAATCCTGACCGGCTCGATTTAGCGCCCGCAATTGCTTTGCCTCAAAAATCCTTCATCACGGCTTTGCCGCCGGATGTGAGGCAAGGCTTTGCCTTGCGGTGACATTGCAGTCATCGACGGGCTTCGCCCTTGGTTCGTGCTTCGCACCATATTTGGGGCCAAAGGCCGTACCGGGGGCTGAGCCCAATTTCAATTCTGGCAACTACGGCGAGGCAATCCTCGCCGCACATCCGGCGGCGGAGCCGACAAACATACTTTTGAGGCAAAGCTGCCCGCAATACGCGGCTCCTAAAACCACAACGCCTCCGCATAACTAACGCCATGCGGAGGCGTTTTTCGTCCCTGGCCTTTGGGGCACGCGGTGCTCTACTGAGTTCATTCTGTAAAAACTGCAAGTTGGGAAGGGGGCAAGTGGTCGGTACTCAGTTCCTTCTGAGAAAATTGCAAGTTAGGGCAATCACATACTTGGCTCACCTGTCTTTGCTCCGGAGGAGCTAGATGTTTATAGCTCTGAGTTACCTTTAGGCGAGCGCTCCGGAGGAGCGCATGTGACCGACAAATCGCTCCTACG
>JBKPAC010000197.1:0-6308 GCA_046726175.1 Acidobacteriota bacterium | reverse complement strand
CGCTCGGAAACGCGACGACGCGAGTTGTCAGTACGACGTGCGCTTGGCGCAACCAGACTGCGTTTGATTCGTCAGTTTGTGATTGAGGGCCTGGTGATCGTTGTCGTCGGAAGTGTCGCGGGTCTTATTAGTTCTCATTGGACCATGCAGATCTTAAAGGGACTCATTCCCACCGACATGATGGCGGGCATGCCGTACCTTAATGATCTAGGATTGAATTCTCGCATGCTCGTGTTTGCGCTCGCCGTCGCTGGATTTGGAGCCGCACTCTTTTCACTGACTCCGGCCTTTCGTCTGTCGAATTTGGATGTGAGAGAAGGAATGGCGGAAGGTGCTCGTGGTGCGGCAGGTAGAGCCTGGACACGAATCGGTTCCAAACTTGTGATCCTGGAATTAACAACAGCAATGGTGTTGTTGGTTGGAGCAGGACTTCTCGGCAAGAGCTTTTATCGCTTGCTGCAAGTAGGTGCGGGTTTTGAAACAAAGCATCTGATCACAATGAGAGTCAGAGCGCCATTTTCGGCTTATGGAGAAGACCCGCAAGCGGTGGCGCTCCAGCGAAAAGTAGTGGCCGAAGTTAAGAATCTGCCCGGCGTAATGTCGGTTGCATTAGCCACTACGTTGCCACTGAGCTTCAATGGCAACACAGATTGGATCAGGTTTGTGGGCCGCGCTTACAACGGTGAGCACAACGAAGTAAATGAACGCGGGGTCAGCCCAGATTATTTTCAAACCCTGCAAGCGAATCTTTTGCGAGGACGTTCATTCACGGATGCAGATGATCTGATCAAACCTAAGGTCGTCGTGATCAATCGAACTCTAGCCAGGAAGTATTTTCCGGGTGAGGATCCTGTTGGCCAACGATTTGGCGACCACGACCTGAATCCGAATTCGATAAAGGAGATCATCGGTGTTGTTGACGACATCAGAGAAGGGCCGTTGGATTCGGAAATTTGGCCCGCCTATTACTACGCGTTAAATCAAGATCCTGAGATCGGTTATTCGGTCGTGGTCCGGACTAGCCAAGGTGATCATTCGCTCATACCAACGGTTGCCGATGCAATTCGTGGGATCGATTCAAGGATCACTATCTCAAGTCAGACGACGATGACTGAGCGAGTCAACAACGCGCCAACGGTTTACTTGCGTCGTTCGTCGACGTGGCTTGTTGGAGGGTTCGCCGCGGTGGCGTTGCTGCTCGGAGTTGTTGGACTTTACGGAGTGATCGCCTACTCGGTGAGTCAGCGCACGCGCGAGATTGGAGTCCGCATCGCACTTGGCGCACAACCCAGTACTGTTTATCGCCTGATCCTAAAGGAGGCTGGTGTGCTGGCACTTGCCGGCATTGTGATCGGAATCGGATGCGCAATTGTGGCAGCGTCGCTGATGCGCAAACTATTGTTCGGCACTCCACCGTGGGATATCACAACGCTGGTTTGTGTGGCTGGTGTATTAGGAGCATCTGCGTTATTGGCCAGCTTCATTCCGGCACGGCGAGCCGCGTCAGTGGATCCGATGATTGCGTTGCGTGCAGAGTAAGTTGATCCGGTGGGTCCGGCATGCTCAAACTCACGGGTGATGTAGTCAGTACTATCACCCGGTAGAGGCTGTGTCTCTATTGCGTGATGGTACTGACTGCATGACTCGTGAGTTGAATGGATCGTAATGCTGCCTTACGATGCAGCACTACGGAGGCATGCCTACCATGACGCCATCGCACCGATCAAGATGCGGGTTCGTTACCGTGATAGCGCGGGCTTCGGTTGTCCTATTGCTTATCGCTAGCGCGGGTTGCTCAAAACTGAGTAGGGAAAGCAATCCTAATACACCCGGAGGCGGCTATACGAGTACGAATTCGAACACTGGTCCACCTTCGCCTCCGTCGCCACCATCTTCAACCGAAGGAAAACCAACTACCTGGGAAGCGAACGCCGTGTCGCTCAATGGCACTAACGGGCAGACGCTCACCTTGGCTTGTTCGCCCGGTGGCACAGTACATTCGGTCTGGGGAAGCGATGTCTACACTGCTGATTCATCGATCTGCACAGCCGCGGTCCATAGCGGATTGATAAGCTTTGAGCGAGGCGGAACGGTCACCATCGAATTGAGTCCCGGCAAGACTATCTACGGTTGCAGTGATAGGAATGGTGTGACGACAAGCCCTTTTGGACCGTATCAGCAGAGCTTCGTTTTTAAGACTCCAAACACCGAGGCGCTCGTTCGCGAAGCCGAGAACGAGACGCCTGTGTTGTGGAATACTCCGGCGACGATGGTCACATTCGAAGTCGGCAAGAGTGTGAAATTCAAGTGTCCGGCTGGTGGTGGTCGCGAAGGTTCAGTGTGGGGCACCGACGTTTACACGCTCGATTCGTCCATCTGTACCGCGGCGGTCCATGCCGGCAAACTAAAGGTGGAGGATGGTGGTCCGGTAACGATTGAGCTGCGCCCGGGTGAGTCTGCTTACAAAGGCAGCACGCGAAACGGAATTACGACGAATGATTTCGGCAAGTATCTCAGCAGTTTCATTGTGAAGTAGGCCAAACTAATCTGCAGTAGAGAGGTCACCCCCATGGAAGATAATCAGAACCTACCGCCATCTGCTCGTTTGATGCAGATTATCTTCGCGTTTGCTCTGTCACGATCGATCTCGGTTGCCGCGCAATTCCACATAGCTGACCATCTTAGGAATGGTCCAAAGACCACTGAGGAGTTGTCGCATTTGACCGGCGTTCATCCTCGATCGTTGTATCGGTTGCTTCGCGCACTTGCTGGCGCCGGTATTTTTTCCGAGGACGCTACACACTCTTTCAGCCAAACTGAATTATCTGAACTGTTGCGTAGTGATCATCCGGAAAGCTTACGTGGATTTGCGGAGATGATGGCTGACGCGGTGAATTTTGAAACATGGGCAGACCTGCCCTATTCAATCGAAACGGGAAATCCCGCTTTTCCACACAAGCATAACGAACCATGGTTCACCTGGCTCGAGCAGAATCCCACGGAAGCTAAGCTTTTCCACGACGCCATGACCAGCCTCAGCGCAGGCGCAGTCGCTGCGGTAGTTGAGGCGTATGATTTTTCAGGCATCTCGAAGCTGGTTGACGTCGGTGGTGGACATGGCATGCTGCTCTCGTCCGTTCTCTCGAAGTACCCGAATATGAAAGGCATAGTGTTCGACGATCCGAAGGTCGTTTCAGGTGCCAGGGAGATGCTTGGCGAACGTGGCGTCAGTGAAAGATGCGAACTGTCAGGCGGAAACTTCTTCGAATCAGTGCCATCGGGCGGCGATGCATACATTCTCAAACACATCATTCACGATTGGAGCGACGATGAATGTGTGACAATTCTCAGGCATTGTCACAACGCGATGTTATCGAACGGAAAAGTGTTAATCGTTGAAATGGTTATTCCCGATCCTAATGTGCCCGGCATTAGTAAACTCTTAGATCTCCAGATGTTGCTTTTTCTTACTGGACGCGAGCGGACGGCTGAGGAGTACCAGGCCTTACTGGGTCGCGCAGGATTCGACTTGAAGAGAATCGTCCCAACGGCTTCTCCTTACAGTGTCATTGAAGGCGTAAAGAAATGACCGAATTACACCTCGCTGGCGAGTGGCATCCGCACAAGACATCAGTTGTGCTTTTGTTTTAGCCAATTGCTTACAGCGATGATCTCACGTAAATCGCGGCTCGCTTTCTCCGCTAGCTGAACATCGATCACTCCGGTGCTCCGGAAGATCGAATTAGACACGAAGCTCCAAATACTAGCGTCTAATCTTTTGATCTGTTCGAGATACCTCACGGAAGCCTGCTCAGCTTGAATAGGCAACTCACCTGAATCAGGAAGAGCCAGGTTGGTTCTGAGGCGAACTGCACGTCGCTCAATCTCTGAAGAAGCTTTCGCGATTTTTCCATAATCAACATTATTCGCAGTGATGGCCGGCCGAATTCTTTCAGCATTGATGCTTTGAATGCGACGGAAATCGTCGCGGATTTGGGCCAATTTCAGACTCTGCTTTGGCGCGGGTCCAGGGCTGAGTAGTTCGCCTTCACGCGCTTTTCGAAGAAACTCCTGGTGAACTCCTGGAGCCGTTGGCGGAGCGTCACGAGGATCGGGACTTTGTGCTTTTAGAGATTGTGGGAAAGCGAAGATGCAGATTAACGCTGCAATACATAACGCTCCCGCATCGCAGAGTTTCTGTGAGTGAGTCGGTGACATTGGTTACCTTCGTGTTGTTTCGTGGATCGAATTGCCGTGCGAGTACCAACGTCCACGAAATTACACGAAGTTTCTGTGGGATGCCTAGTTATTTCGGTTCGGTTGGGTAACCCGCTTCAACCCACGCGTCGAAACCGCCGTAAAGCGGGTGAGCGTTTTTCCAGCCGCGTTCCAAAAGCTCCTGCGCCACACGGGCGCTTGATGCTTCGTGCGGTCAAGTGCAGTAGGTGATAACCGCACGGTCGCGCGGAATCTCATTCAAGTGTTGTTCGACTTCCTCTGCGGGAACGCGAATCGCGCCTGGTAGTTTCGTGTCCGCCTCGCCCCATGCCTTCGGATTCCGGGTATCCAGGAACGCGAACCGTTCACTACGATCCATGCGCTCTTTAACCTCGTCAACGGTGACCCTCGTTGCTTCCATCTTCAAGCCCCCCTTCGCTTGTTATGTCCAGCAACTGACGTTCCCGGATTGGATGGATACACGAAATGACACGAAAAGAGGACACGAAACAACACGAACACCTTACTCCTCCGAATCTTCAACGAATCTGTAGCTGGCGTGGGTGTCGTAATCGATGTTGTGTTTCTTTTTCAGCTCCTGAATGTAATCGAGAGTTCTCTTTGTATGCGGGCTGGCGACGCCATCGCCGAATGGCTCGTTCGTATGCAGGAGTATCTCTTCCAAACAGCTGTTAACCGTCATGCGTTTGTGCTCTGCAAGATCCTTGAGGAGCGCTGCTAGTCGCTTCTCGAGTTGCACAGGAACGTCCACTCGCTCGATCTTGATCGGTGGGCCAGCGTTTAAGAGATGCTGTCCGAATGTGAGCCGGTGTCCATATAGATCCTTTATCGAATAATCGCGCAAGCCATACGGCCTGTCCTCGGGTGGTACCCCGATTTCGACTCCGTTCGCACGGTGAAATTCGCAGAGCTCATCAACGTCGCCGACGACAAAATATTTTGAGTTGCGTTCAGGGCTGGGAGTTCCCTGCTCGAGGAAGATTTGCACGTTGCCCAGATTCACTCCGGCGAACGTTGGTGGATCGTCGACGAATGCGAGCGAGAAGCCGAGTTTGGTCGTGTAGAAATCGACAGCACTCTGGACGTCTGTTGCTGACAAGATGGCGTGATGCTGATCGCATTCGACTTTCGGCGCAGTCATAAGAGGGCCTCCGTGTGTTACACAGAATGTCATGGCGTCACTGCTCGCGCAAACTTAGAGGTTGGTTAACAAAGTCAGGAAGAGGGCAAGCGGTCACCATCAGGATTCCTTTTCTATTTGCTCGCGGAGTCGACCAGCCTGGTCGATCATAACCTCATCCATCGATGTTCCTTGCCCCATCCACTGCATCATTGAAGAGAGAAACAGTTCTTTCATATATGCAAATGAGAACCCTTTGGTAAGTTGAACCACTTCAGCTGTGTTGAGTTCGCACACTCGCAGCTCGGGATCCAAATCCCTGTTCCACACATCGATGTAAGCACGGCGCTCTTCCTTTCGCGGCCGTTCGAAATTGTACTTGCGATCGAAACGGCTCGGGCGATTCACAATTGCCGGGTCGAGTCGCTCAGGGTGGTTGGTTGTTGCAATGACCACGATGCCGGCATTCGTTTCAAAACCATCAAGCTCGTTAAGGAAAACCGAGCGGCTTGTGTTGTCAAGCATTGAGTCAAGGTCTTCGAACACAAGCAGGCAAGGTGTTGTCATCCGTGCTCGTTTGAAAACCGCTGCGATGTTTTCCTGATCCGTCGCATATTCAGATTTGAAACTCTTCACATACAAACAAGGCTTCTGAAGTTGATTGACTAGTGCTTTTACTGTGTGTGTCTTGCCGTTTCCCGGTGGACCAGTAAACAACACGCCTCGCTTCCAGGGGATGCGGTAGCGTTCGTAGGTTTGTCGCGCTGCGAAAAATTGAGCGAGATCACTTTGAATCTCTTCCTTCAAAGAACCACGTAAAATGAGATTGTCGAAGGTAGCTGCGTTAATTGCGGCAAGCAGTTCCTTGTTTTTTACCCAGTCACCATCTTGAAAAACCAGTACCTCGCCACGTATCTCCGCAGACCACCCACAAACCTCTGCAAAGAAT
>JBKPAC010000196.1:0-15151 GCA_046726175.1 Acidobacteriota bacterium | reverse complement strand
TTCCAGTACAGCCTCGAGTGCCGGCACGTACTCTGTGTCGTATTCGTCTCGCGCACGCGCAGGGAACCGTCGATTAAACCAGCTGCCGACATTCTTTTTACATAACTGCTGCGCCGATAAACCGTCGACTGCCAGATTCTCATTTCCCGTACGGGCCAGCGTAGCGTCATGAATCACGACAGGAATCTTGTCTTTAGAAAGTCTGACGTCGAACTCTATTCCATCGGCTCGGTCTTCCAACGCGCGAGCAAAAGCAGCGAACGTATTTTCAGGAGCCAGAGCAGAAGCTCCGCGATGGCCGATGATCAGAGGCGGATTGTTCATTAAATCGGGAGAACTCCCGGATCGACCTGGACCAGCTACTTAGTAGAATCCATCCGGGCGGTGGACTCGTGCAAGACCTTTTTAAGAGTAATGTCGAAGGTTCCGTAACTCAGCTTAAGTTTTGCACTAACGGGAATGCGGCGACTATCGTCTGTTAGCCATAGCGCGAACTTACCATCTTCAGCAATCATGCCCTTGGGACCGAATAGTTGCGGTTCGATCCGGACTACTTGAACTCGACCGAGCGCCGTCTTAACACGCTTCTTCTCGCCGACAGCAATCGTCACCTTGTAAACGCGTCCCGAATCGCTGACCGGTACTTCAAACAAGTTTCCGGGCTCGAGTTCCTTGGTTCTCAGGTAATAGATAGCAGATAGGATATCCTGGACCGGTTCTTGAAACTTGTTGACGATCGTTCGTTCAGGACGTGATGGATCTTTGGGATCCCGTTCGACCCAGGTGACCTGCCCGCGCTCATGATCAAATACAGCCTCGCTGGATCTAACGCGTTTACCCTGTTCGTCTTGTCTGACTGTCTTCTGCACAACAAAAGCGGTAGGTTCAACTGTCGACTCGATCATCTGCCGAAATTCCAAACCGAACAGTTTGGCAAAAAAGCCCTGACTCTCGACCAGTCCGGTCAGCTTCAAATGATAAGTTGGCTCGTCACCTCCAAAGCCGTTGCTCGAGCTTAACTTCAAACGCTGTTCGATGCGTCGTACGGTGAGTTTGAAGCTCGCAACGTCCAGCTTGCGCAGTAACGATCGAGAGAATTCAGCTTTGTACGTCAACTCTTCTGCGGGCTCGAATGGTCTTTGCTTGGGCGTCGTGGCAGGCTTCTGTGCGAAGCCGGGAGTGACCAGGCTGGTTAGGACAACCAGCAAAAAACCTAAGTGACGGCGGTGTAACTTCATTTCCAGTAATACGTCTTCAAAGCTAGCACACCCCACGCGAATAAAAGTCCCAGCACGGCGCGATATTCGCGATACCGCAGGTAAAGCTTTGGATCAAAGGTTGATTTCGCTGCGTGCTGTCGTCTAAAGGGGGCTAGCCGTGGGAGGAAGAGTGGGACCCAGCTTGCATACTGGCGATAACTATCGCCGAACAATCCCTCCAGTGTCGTCGCTTCGACGCGCATTACCGGAAAATAGATGCCAGCGAATAGTAGGGCAAAAAGAAGAGCAAGTGCCCAGCGGTTGGCTGCCACGGTAAAGCCGAGTCCCAGCAGGAAACTACCGAGGTAGAGAGGATTCCGCGTGTAAGCATAAGGTCCAGAGACTGCCAGCTCATCATTCTTGCGAATGTGTCCGGAGGCCCAGGCCCGAACGGATAAACCCATGAGTGATATCGAAGCACCGAGTAAGAGTGATGCCGACGTCGGCCTTGCGAGCAGAAGGAATACGGCGGCCGTTACAAAACCGAGAGGTACGCGCCAACGTTGAATCCAAGTTCCGCCGCGTTTCATTCGCCGTAGGTTCTTCCTTCGTCCTTGAAATAATTTTAGCCCGCGGACCGCATCGGAAGTCTTGCCGCGCGCCCGAGACGCTCGGTCACAGCATCAAAGACGCGCTCGACGCCAATGTCCATGCAAATCCATTTCGAACAGGCACGACGGTGACAATCTACCCTGCAATCGATGTCTGTTCGCTCGACGCATACATCTTCCGACATTGGGCTACCGTTTCGCCACCATTCGGTGGGCCCGAACAAGCCGACAATAGGAGTCCCGGCCGCAATCGCGAGATGAGTTGGACCAGTATCCCCTCCAACGTAAATCTGGGCCTTTTTAGCCAATGCCACGAACCCCTTGAGGGAGAGACTAACGGCTCGCGCCATTCCCGTTTGCGAGGATCGGACTACCGTGTCAGCTAATTCCGACTCGCCGGGACCAAACGTAACCAGGCATTTCAATCCATGTTCCTTCCACAGTCGATCCGCTAGCGATCCAAAGCGTTCCGGATTCCATAATTTCGTAGGCCAACCGCCCGCAGGATTCAAAATTGCGTATTTGCCTTGGCCCGCGAGTTTGGTAGCTTCATATTCGTGTTCCGCTGCGATACCCAACGGGAACTCGTAATCGCGCGGATCATCGGGCACTGGAACACCTAAAGCTCCGTGCAGCAGCCGGAGTCCTTTTGAAATAACGTGAATTTTCCGAGGAACTGAGATTGTTTTGGACAGCAGGAGCCGGCTCGGGGGTTCCCGCAATCCAGCGCGAGAATAGCCAAAAACACGACGCGCGCCGGATAGGCGCGCGATTGAAGCGGATTTAATTAATCCCTGAAAATCTATTGCTACATCGAAGGCTGAGGCGCGTAACCGACGTAACTGCTGGCGCGGTGCCCGCAGCGTCTCCCCAGACATCAGCCCGCGCCTCAACGCCTTCGTGTCGACTTCGATGAGGCGATCAATAATCGGGTTGTCTTTCAAAATTTCCGCTGACCGATGTTCTACGACCCATGAGATTTCGGCGTTTGGCATGCCTCGACGAAGCGCCGCCAGAGCTGGCAGTGTGTGGACGATATCGCCAATACTCCCCAGTTTGACTATCAGAATACGCATTCATCGACCTAGGTGCCGCCGAAGTACGTGAACTTTAGGCTGGCCTCAGCTACTTTCTTGCCTCCCTTCCATTTGGTCAACGTACCTTCAAGGACCGGCGCATCCGGGTCCAGATCACCGGCAGAGAAAACGCCACCCTTGAGGAATCGACCTGAAAAGCTGTAGGACACTCCACGGACAACGGCTGTCGTAAAGACTAGACGGTCCGGTTTGACAACGAGTGACTTGAACGGAAATCGATTGCCGTTGACTAGTTCCACGCCCGCGGCCGGCAACTGTCGAGACCGTTTGGAGTTCAGGTTTATCCCGCCAACATTCTCGAAGTCTTTGGGTGGCGTGCCATGAAACCAGAACGAACCATCGGGATCGAAGCGCTCCTTTGTTTTTTGCGCGGCGAGCTCAGACCCGATGGCGAACAGGGCCAGCAGCACGACGATTAATAAGAATTGGCGTCGCAATCTCCCTCCTTAAGGTCGATCTTCACGGCTCAGCTTTGAAATCATTTCACTCGTGGAGTGGTTCTTTTCGTCTCCCACAATGGCAACTCGTCCGCCGTAGGATCGTACCACATCGCGCTCGGGCACCGTGTCCTCTGAATAGTCGGTTCCTTTAGCGTGGAAATCAGGTCGAAGCGCCAGTAACAAGGCTTCGACAGTAGGTTCCTCAAAAACGGTCACGATATCGACCATCTCAAGTGCCGCGACGATTTCGGCGCGTTCTTTCTCAGTCAGAATGGGTCTGCCCGGGCCCTTGAGAGCAGCCACTTGTTTATCAGAGTTGATTCCCACAACCAGGAGATCCCCAAGCGCCTTCGCGCCGGCAAGGTACCTGACATGGCCCACATGCAGGACGTCAAAGCAGCCGTTGGCGAGAACGATGACGGCGCCTTTTGCACGTTGGTCGCGAATCTTTTGGACTGCCTGTTCTCTCGTGAGAATCAAAGATGCATGCGGAATGGTATTTGGCGACATCGGAGTCGAACTCAGGAAATCTCGGAGCGTACTACCGACTCCTCAAGCTCACGGCGCGTGACTGAGGCCGTTCCACGCTTCATTACGACGAGACCGCCTGCGTGATTTGCCAGCCGGGCCGCTTCTTCAAACGAAGCACCCGATGCGACAGCAAGCGAGTATGCTGCGATGACCGAGTCGCCGGCACCGGTGACATCGACTGCTTCGGGTGATCCCACTGCTGCGAAACTTAACGGGTCCTTACCCTTTTCGAGAAGCACCAGACCCTGACTGCCGCGTGTTACAAGAAGAGCTTCAAAGTCGAGCTTCTCACGGAGCGCTTCTCCGGCCGTGAAGAATTGAGAATGATCGGTCATCGCGCGGCCCAGCAAGTTTTCAACTTCGTCCTGATTTGGAGTAGCAGAGGTGAACCCGGCAAATGCAGACAATCGAAAGCGCGAATCGGCGAAGGTTGGAACCGTTTTCCGATCGGACACGTCACGAATGGCGGCAACGACGTCATCATTTGCGACACCGTAGTTGTAATCGGACAGAATAATGCCATCACTGACCGCAGCCTGGTCCCGAGCGCGATGCAAGATCTCACTAAGTACTTCACTGTCGTGTAGTGGGTCGCTTTCGTAATCGATCCTGATGACTTGCTGTCGAGTTGAATGAAGGTGGCCGGCAAGAACTCTGACCTTTGTTGTTGTTCTTAGCTTGTCTGTTACGAAGGTGCCATTGCAGTCTACTCCTGCAGTCTCGAGTCGTTGCCGCATTCCATTTCCTGCTTCGTCACGACCGATTACAGACACGATTGAGACTTTCGCTCCGAGTGAAGCAAGGTTGATAGCACAGTTGGCTGCGCCGCCTGGGATTGTTTCCGTTTGCTCGTGATGAAGAATCAGTACGGGTGCTTCACGTGAGATCCGGCTGATAGCTCCGTAGACGAACTGATCGGCAATGGCGTCTCCGACAACGAGCATCCGGCGTTCAGGAAAGCGCCGAATTATGCCGAGCAAACGCTGTTGCACTGTGGTTTGTTCTGTGGTCATTTCCTAAGCAGAGGCTGAGTACTGGTGATTGCATTCACTGCTTCTAACAGATTATCGACAACAAGTTCCGGCGTGTGTTTCCACTGACTGCGCTGGTGTTCCCACTCGCCGCGGCCGTAACCGCTCATAACAAATGCTGAATGAACACTGCTGTTATAAGCGAGTTCAATGTCGCTGTAACGGTCCCCCACCATCCATGACTCCGAGAGATCAATATTCTTTTCGGCGGCGACGCGCGTAATCAGTCCGGGTTTTGGTTTACGACAATCACAGTCGAGTCGGTACGGTGGTTGGCCCACCGTTGGATGATGAGCGCAGTAGAGGACTGCATCCAATCTGGCATTCTGCCGTTCGAGATCCAGTTTCATGTTCTCGTGAACTTTGGTGATCACGTCTTCGGAAAAGTAACCGCGAGCAACCCCAGCTTGATTAGTTACCACGATCGCAAGCCAGCCACTATCGTTCAGTTTTTTGATTGCCTGCGCCGAGTACGAGAATAACTTAAAGCGGGAAGGATGGTTCACATAGCCCACTTCTTCCGAGATTGTACCGTCGCGATCCATGAAGACAGCTCTGTTCATTAGTGAATCGTGAATAGTGAATCGTGAATAGTACTTCCACTCAACATCTTTTTCGCCTTTTCCAGGACTTCATCAACGGAGATTGCCGTCATGCAGCGATGATCGATTGGACAATCGCGCAGCATGCATGGTGCGCAATCCGGTGGATGCCGCAGGATCTCAGCGGTCCTCGCATATGGCCTTGTTGTCAGCGGATTCGTGGGACCAAAAATCACCAGTGTCGGCTTGCCGAGTGCCGAAGCAATGTGCGCTGAGCCAGTGTCATTTGTGACGAGGAGATCGACCAAACTTAGAAGAGCCACTGCTCGATCCAGGTTCGTCTTTCCGGTCAAGTCGACCGCTGGGTACTTCATGTGTTTGAGCACCTCTGCGCTGACTTCCGCTTCTTCCTTCGATCCAATGATTACGACATTTGCCCCTTGTTCCTGAATCAGCTTATCGGCGAGCTGAGCGTAGCGTTCGGCCGGCCATCGTTTCGCACGACTGTTGATTGACCCGGGGCAAAGAGCAACCAACGTACCTTTATCCCGCGTTAGCAGTCCTTGGAGATACTTTCGAGCCTCGCTTTTGCTCGAGTCAGGAATCTTGATTGTGCAGTCAGGCTCCTTATTCTCGAGGGACACGGGAATATCAAGGAGCCGTGCGGTTTCGGAAACAACATTCAAGTAGTAGAACACTTCGTGCCGGCTGTCGCGCCACTCCGGCAAGGGTAGGGGATGAGTTAATAAAGGCCGGCGGCCATCCGTAGCATATCCAATGCGCATTGGAACGCGTGCGAGAAATGCAATCAATGCTGCTTCAAACGCGTTCTGAAAGAGAATGGCGAGATCAAATTTCTGACGCTTCCATTCGCTCACTTGCTTGAAAACCGAACGCAAGCCATGACGTTCGTAGATCAGCAACCGATCTACAAAATCTGCTTGTGTGAACAGTCCCTGTGCCCAGGGCCGCACGACCAAAGTGATTTGTGCGTTGGGAAACAGGGTCCTCAGCTCACGTAATGCCGGTACACCCATGACCGCGTCGCCGACCCAATTCGTGCCGCGCACCACGATTCGCTGAATGTCTTGCGGCTTCAGATGCCTCATTACCTACTTACAGTAAGCTTCGCAATCCTAAATCGAGATCGATCTGGGGCTCCCAACGCAACTCGTCGCGAACGCGAGTCAGATCAGAAACATAGTTCACCGGTATCGGATCTGGAAGAATATTATCTTGGTCAATGACAGGCTCGAGCTCGATTAACCGTCCTATCTTCTGAATGATCTCTCGCAATGAGGCGGAGTTCTTTTTTCCTCCACCGAGATTGTAAAGACCATACTGCCTGCCTGAGTTTATAAAGCTCTCGCACGCACGCGAGAAGTCATCAACGTGGAGTATGTCGCGCACAGGGTTGCCGGCCAGGGGCAGGCGTATGGGCCAACCTCTCTTAACCGATTCGACGTAGTGAGTTACAAATCCAGATTCGTTTCCTTCCGACGGTCGAGCATAGACCGTCGATAATCGAAAAATACAGGACCGTACCTTTTTCTGCCTTGAATAAAAGTCGATATACCTTTCACCTATCAATTTGGACCACTCGAGCGCCGTCTGACCGCCGTAGGCGACCGAGCACTCTTCGGGAACTTCATTGTAAGACTCAGCATTTGCCCCATAGACGTCCTTTGTTGACGCGTAAATCAAGACGGAACCCGGCGCCATGTTCCTCAGTAACCGAGCAGTCCCTTCTGCATTGACTTTGAAGCACTCGTCTGCGGCCTCAGGTGTCTTGTCGAGATGAGCTGCGAGGTGAATTACCACATCGTAGCTCGACACCAATCCCAAATCGTTTTCGTACAGCAGATTCAGGTTCGAACGGCGGGAAAAATCATCCGCATTGAAGTAGCGGCGGACGTGGGTGCCAAGATAACCGCTGCCCCCAGTGACAAGAACTTTCATTAATCGATCTCTGGAAGCGTCAACTCGGTAGTCAGACGGACTTCGAGGTAACGGTCGCCACCCCTTTTGCTTGTACGTTTAACTTCATGAGGGCCTCGGGTGTGCCGATGGTGACTAACATGTCTCCGCCCTCAATCACGGATTCACCGCTGGGGTTGAAAACCAACCGGCCATCGCTCCGCCGGATTCCGACAACGACAATCTCAAGTTCAGAACGAATTCTGGTTTCCGCAAGTGTTCGTCCCGCGAGAGGTGATGTCTGCTCGACTTCGAGTTGTTCGAATGCGAGTCCGAGTTTGTTAGCAGTGATTGAATCGAGAAAGTCATCCACAGCAGGCTTGGTCAAAGCTACCGCCATGCGGTGACCGCCGATAATGGTCGGTGCAACAATTCGATTTGCTCCGGCACGGAGCAGCTTCGTTTCCGCCTGCTCTTCCGCCGCACGAGCGACGATATGCAACTTCGGATTCAGGCCTCGCGCAGTCAGCACGACATAAACGTTATCGGCATCATCCGGAAGACACGCTGCCAAGCCTCGCGCACGTTCGACTCCAGCCTCACGCAAAGTCTCCTCAAGCGTAGCATCGCGTACCATGACCATAACACCCAGCTCAGTTAATTCTGTAGTCCGGTGCGGATCGTTCTCGATTACGATGAGAGTTTCGCCTGAGCCAAGAAGGTTTCGCACCAGGTTTGATCCCACTCGACCCGCGCCGCAGATTATTAAATGGTCTTGCAACTTGCTCATCTTTTTCGAAAGCCTGCGCTGGCCAAATGCTTCCAGCAACTGAGACTGAACAATCGACTGCACCGTGGACGTCAGCGCATAAAGAACAACGCCCACACCGACGAGCATGAAAACCGTAGCAAAAGCTCGGCCCAGTCGAGTGGCTGGTGAGATGTCTCCGAACCCAACCGTTGTTACTGTCTGGACCGTTACGTAGAGGCTATCAAGTATAGACCAGCCCTCAATTACATGAAATATTGAGGTTCCGAGAACGACCGCCACCCCGACTGCTAAAATCGCGTAGCGAATCCGAAACCGTCTTTGTGTAATGAGACCGGGCCCAGAGGGTGTTAAACTCATATGGGGATAGCGGCATCAAAGTGAACTGCAGCAATGCTTTTCACGTTATCCAAAGGAAAGGGGGGGTGTCAATCGAAAGGACTTCTCGGTTTCAGACACTTATCATCCTGAACTCGTAACAGTCGGAGTGATTCAAGCTAGGGAATGATTTGATTAATAATGCCCGTGCGTTACCCGCCAGATAATAGAACCCCGCCTCACGCCAGAAATGCGAAGAATATTCACCGCGGTCAAGTCGTCGCGTATTCCGAACCTCGAGCCGGATTCGGCAAACGCTGGGTGCGTCGTTTCTTCAGCGCGCCCGTTCTCATTCCGCTTGTATTCATCGGCTCAATAAGCATCGGTGTTCTTGTTTACTACTGGACTGTTTTCTCGGGCCGGATCGACAACCTGTTAAAGGGTGAGGTCTTTACCACTTCTGCCGGGATCTATGCGGCGCCGCGACAGTTACATGTTGGTGAATCGCTTTCTCAGGACGAGCTGATCGCTTATTTGAAGAGAGCTGGTTACGTCGAAAAAGGCGGCCAGGGTGAAACGTCACGTGGTCATTATTCAATAGGCGGAGCCGGAGTAGACGTCGAGCCCAGCCTCAATTCGAAAGTTGATGGGCAGCCACAGTTTGAGCGGCTTCGCATTCAGTTTGCCCGGAATGGAAAAACAATCAACGCGATTACAAGTCTTAATGAAAACGGCAAGCGAGAGCGAGCTGATCTCGAACCGGAGTTAATCAGCTCCGTGACTGGGCGTGAACGAGCCAAGCGCCGTGTCATCGGTTTCAATGACTTGCCGCCGCATCTCGTAAAAGCGATTACTGTTACCGAGGACCGCTCGTTCTTTGAGCATTACGGCGTGAACATACGCGGAATCATCCGCGCTCTGATTCGACGGTACGATGCTGATCCAACGTCACCGATTGCACGGCAAGGTGGGTCGAGCATCACACAGCAGCTCGTGAAGAATCTTCTGTTGTCTCCGGAGCGAACCTTACGTCGTAAAGTTGCGGAAGCGTACATGTCCGTCATCCTCGAGACGAGGCTGTCAAAGGAACAAATCTTCGCCTTATATGCCAATCAGGTTTATTTGGGTCAGCAGGCTGGTTTTTCGATCCATGGTTTCGGCGAGGCGTCGGACGCTTACTTCAACAAGGATGTTACCAACCTGAGCGTCTCTGAAGCAGCCCTTCTCGCGGGCCTGATCCGCAGTCCTAATCGTTACAACCCCTACCACGACGTTGCTACAGCTACTGCTCGTCGCAATCAAGTAATCGACTCGATGGTCGAAGCCGGAGCTCTTGATGCGGATGAAGCAAACAAGGCAAAGGCGCAACCTGTCCAAGTCGCCGCGACTAAGGGACGCATCGACGTATCCGATGCTCCTTATTTTGCAGACTATGTTCAGAACCAGCTCGGCGACATCATCGCAGGGCAGGGAGCAGCCCAACATTTGCGCATTTACACAACGATCGACATGGCGCTTCAGCGGGCGGCCTACAGCGCACTTACCAAACAGTTGGCCGAGCTCGATAAGGTGCAAGCAAAACGATTCGAACCAGGAACGTTGCAGGCTGCGCTCATCGCAATGAATCCCAAAACGGGCGAGATCGTTGCGATGGTCGGCGGACGCGATTACGCGAAGAGTCAACTCAATCGTGTGGCGGACGCGATGCGACAGCCCGGCTCGGTCTTCAAGCCGTTCGTTTATGCAACAGCACTTAACACTGCGTACGATCCGATTCCCAGGGTGATTACGCCGGCGACGACCTACATGGACGAGCCGAAGACGTTCACGTTTGATAACCAGGAGTACTCGCCCGGGAACTTTGGTGAGACCTATTCCAACGCTCCTGTTACTTTGCGGGACGGGCTGGTGAAGAGTCTCAACGTCGTGACAGTCGATGTTGCGATGGAGGTAACGATCGGCAGAGTGATGGCGCTCGCGGCGAAAGCTGGACTACCAAAACCACCACGGGCCTATCCGGCGATGGCGCTCGGAACGAATGAAGCTACCCCACTTCAAATCGCATCCGCGTACACAGCCTTTGCCAATCTCGGGTCCCGAATCAGTCCAATTGCGATTAATCGGATCACTACCGGAAACGGAGTAACGATTGCGGCTCCGACGCCGCAAAAGAGTGAGGTCCTTCGTCCTGATGTAGCGTACGTGATGACGTCGTTCATGAAGGATGTCGTTAACCGTGGAACTGCCGCGAAAGTTCGTGCTCGAGGTCTGAAGGCGAACGTGGCGGGCAAAACAGGAACGTCCCGCGACGGCTGGTTTGCCGGTTTCACTCCCAATCTGGTCTGCGTCGTGTGGGTTGGATTTGACGACGGATCGCAGCTTGGAATGACGGGTGCTAACTCAGCGTTACCGATCTGGACTGACTTTATGCAGGCTGCACTGGCTGAGCATCCTGAATGGCAAGGCGACTGGACCATGCCCGAAGGCATTGCGCAGATCGAGATCAATCCAAAGACCGGAGAACCTGCTTCTCCAGAAGACACCGAGAAGCGAGTGGAGCTGTTTCTCAATGGGACCCAGCCGGGAACTGCCGAAGAATCCACCGAGGAAGCTCCTGTCGAAGAGGCATCTCCGACACCGGAAGGTGGATTAGAAACTGAGCCTTCTCCCGAACCTTCACCGTCACCTTCGCCAAAGCCTACCCGGCCTGAGGTTCGACCACCCGATACTCGTCTCGAGGGCACGATTACTCTGGACATAGATCCCACGACGGGCCTCATCGCGGTCGAGACCTGTCCGGTGGTACGCACGAAAACATTTGTGCTGGGAACTGAGCCAAGGAAGTACTGCGGCCCCGAGTATCACAAACAACCTGCCGGAACGAGACCGCGCGTTGTGAATCCCTAACCGCGGATCAGTCAGAGAGAATTTTGCTGCAGGCGGATTCGATTGCGACTCGGAGTGTTTCGATGGCAAGAGCTGCGGCGTGTTGCTTTCGAGATGGGAGGCCGCCGATTGAATCCAGCAGATCCTTCTTGGTAAACGCCATAGCCGAGTCAACAGTCATTCCTTTTATCGCTGCTGAGAGCGCCGAGCCGCACACCAGCGTAGGCGGACATCCATAAGCGAGAAAACGAACCTCTTCAATAAGGCCATCCTGCACTCGCATGGAAAGCCTCAATCTGTCACCGCAAACCGGATTCGTCTGGTCGGCAACCGCATTCGCATCGGCGAGCTCGCCTCCGTTCCGAGGATGACTCAGATGATCTTTGAATGCCGCCGAATATGACATTGGGAATTGAAACTTGTCAGCGAGAAGTCTGAAGCTGGACCGCTTCCTTGTTCAAAGGTGAAAGGGCTCGCAGTCGCTCGACTACCTGTGGCAAAACCTCGAGTACGTAATCGACGTCTTGATGCGTATTGTCCTTTCCGAAACTGAATCGGATCGATCCACGCGCGAGTTCGTCATTACGGCCGAGAGCAAGTATCACGGGAGACGGCTCGAGCGTTCCTGAAGAACAAGCTGAGCCTGTGGACACTGCAATACCCTGCAGATCAAGACCGATCAGCAATCCCTCTCCTTCAATAAAGCGGAACGAGACATTCGAGACGTGTGGCAGCCGGAGATCAGGGCGGCCATTGAAGACAACGTCGTCGATTCGGTTGCTGACTTCCGCTTCAAAACGGTCGCGTAAGCCTCTCAAGTGCTGAGCGTGTTGGTCCAGGTGCTCAAGCGCAATCCTGGCTGCCTCTCCAAATGCGATAATTGCTGGAACCGATTCTGTACCGGCACGTCTTTCCCGTTCCTGATGTCCACCAACTGTTTGAGTCACGAATCTGACGCCACGCCGAGCGTAAAGCGCGCCCACGCCCTTTGGCGCGTAAAGTTTGTGAGCGGAAAGGGACAAAAGGTCACAGCCCAGCTCGTCGACATTGATCCGCATTCTCCCTGCGGCCTGTACGGCATCGGTGTGAAGTAGCAACGGACTACCCGTTCTAGCGCGTTCTTCCTTCACCAACATTCCAATTTCGGCAATGGGTTGGATAGTGCCGATTTCGTTGTTCGCGAGCATTACCGAAATCATCACGGTATCCGCCCGCAAACTTTGACGAACATCTCCGAGCCGAACGATTCCGTCGTCGTAAACCGGCAAACGCGTTACTTCCCACCCGCGCTTTTCCAGGCCTTCGCAGACGCCGCGAACCGAAGGATGCTCGATGGCGGAAGTGATGATATGGCGGCCGTATTTCTCCGCAGCCTCACAGGCGCCTCGAATCGCCAGGTTATTGGCTTCTGTCCCGCCCGATACAAACACGATCTCGTTGGGACGCGCTCGGATTAAAGCGGCAATTTCACGCCGGGCCCGGTCGACACCAGCGCGCGCCTCCTGACCCAGAAGATGCACGCTCGACGGATTTCCAAACTTTTCTGTCAGATACGGCGTCATAGCCGCAACAACCCGCTTGTCTATAGGTGTTGTCGCGCTGTGATCCAAATAAACTCGACGCAGTGGTGACATCCAAACCTCGGCGAATGACATCTGAGGGCCAGTTCTTTAATTCCGCTAAACAGCTGGCACGAGTCTAGGTTGCGGGTTCTTGACCGTCAAGCGTCAGCAAATTCGACACTGGGAGCGCGGGCGTCTCGCCCGCATCACGTTGAGGATTTGCCAATGCGGGCGAGACGCCCGCTACTCCCAGTATTCGCGGATGAAATTCAGATTGTGACCCAGGTCGCGAGGGTGATAGCATCGTCGTGATTATTTAGCGCCCACGTAGGGCAGGTCGTTCTCCCAGAAGGAAAAAACAGATGAGAGATTTGAGAATTCCCCTTGTGACGGTGTTCGCGCTGGCCACGATTCTAAGCGCAGTTGTGGCTGTCACAGCTCAGTCAACTGCCCTCGAGCGGGGGTACCGCACGGGCTATTCGGATGGCTACAACGCCGGATACAAAGATGTAGCTGATGGCGCAAGTCGCGATTTCAAGAACAAGGACGAGTACCAGCGGGCCGACCGGTCTTTTAACCAGGTGTGGGGGCCCATCGAAGACTATAGGGATGGCTATCAGCAGGGTTATGAGAGAGGCTACGCGGCGGGCTATGACCGCAGTGATTTCAATTCCGCAATTCCAACCGGACTGGGACGACGCAAGATCGACCAAACAGAAGAATCCGCTTCCCAGACAGGTCAACAACCTCAACAGCCTCAACAGACTCAGCAAACGGACGACAATGCCACTGTTCCGAACACAACGGGAACAGTCGTCAATCCAATAGTTATTCCACGCTCGACCGTTTTCACGGTCGAATTACTTTCGCCTTTGTCTACCGATGTCAGCCGCCCGGGCGACCGCTTTCAGGCGAGAGTGGTCCAACCGAACGAATATGCCGGTGCGATCGTCGACGGCCGCGTCGTAAATCTGAAACGACCCGGCAAGGTCAAGGGAAGAGCAGAACTGCAACTCAGCTTCGAACAGATCCATTTGCCTGACAATCGAGTCGCGAGTTTTAGAGCAGACCTGATTGAAGTCGTGCAGATGGGAACAACCGACGGCGTTGGCGAAGTAGATCCCGAAGGTGGAGTTAAAGGACGAGACTCAACCAAGGGCGACGTAACTAAGGTCGGAGCGGCTACTGGTATCGGAGCGATCATCGGAGCAATCGCGGGCGGCGGAAAGGGCGCGGCAATTGGCGCTGTTATCGGCGGTGCAGCAGGTACCGGAGGAGTGCTTAGTCAGCGTGGCCAGGACATTCGTCTTTCAGCGGGCCAGCAACTGAGAATTCGCACTTCAAGCGATACGCAGTTATAGTGAAAGCTCGAAAACCAAGGGTGAAGGGCAACGGGCAGGCAGCGACTCGCCGTCAAGCTCTTCACCCTATTTCATCTCTATCGAATCCTCCAATAACTCTTCTCACAGACTTCGGTGAACACGACTACTTTGTCGGGGCAATGAAGGGGATCATCCTGTCTATCAATCCGGAAGCTCGGATTGTCGACGTCACCCACAACGTTCCCCCGCAAGATATTTCTGACGCCGCTTTTACGCTGCTCGCGGCCTACCAGTCATTTCCGGCGGGAGCAATTCACGTGGCGGTAGTTGATCCGGGAGTTGGTTCCGGAAGACGCCCAATTCTTGTTCAGGCGGGAAATTACTTCTTCGTAGGACCCGACAACGGGATCTTCAGTTACGTCTGCGACCGCGAACCCGGTTTCAAAGCGTTTCACATAACCAATCAAAAGTACTTTCGACGGCCAATCAGTTCGACTTTCCATGGACGCGACATATTCTCCCCTGTAGCAGCAGTACTTTCATTAGGGACTCAACCTCGTGAACTCGGGTCAACGATTTCGGATTTGGTGCGTCTCGATCCGCTGGATCCGAAACGACTGAAGAGCGGAAGCGTCAAGGGAAGAGTGATTCACATCGATCGATTTGGTAACTGCATAACGAACATCAGCCGGGCAGACTTTAAGACACCCGCGCAGCTCAGGATTGGTGGAAAGGTGATCAAGTCATTTAAGAGATTTTTCTCCGAACCTGGTGGCGACAAGTTGTTCGGAGTTTGGGGTAGCGCGGGCTTCCTTGAGGTGTCGGCAAACAACAAATCAGCGGCACGGTTGCTGGGTATTAAGCGAGGCGAACCGGCGGTTCTGACAGTGCCCAGGAAGGCGCGATGATGAGAATGAGTCGCAGCT
>JBKPAC010000195.1:0-11822 GCA_046726175.1 Acidobacteriota bacterium | reverse complement strand
ATGATGACGAGTACTCTATGCAATGCAACTGCGGCACCGCGAGTTGTAGAAAGGTGATAACTGGCCAGGACTGGCGGATAAAGCAGCTGCAGGAAAAGTATCAGGGATACATCTCCTGGTATTTAATGGAAAAGATCAAATACGTCAGAGGACAGTAGATTGCGACCAGAACAACTAGCATTTGCCATTGTATATTTTCCATTTTCCATTTGGTTGGTCCAATTAGCAGCGGGTCGTCAATGGCAAATGAGAAATGTGCAATGGTAAATGGTAAATGGTTTGGTGAAACGGAGAATAGTTTGAAAGCCCCCATCTGTTTTGCTACTGTTTCGGCCAAACGTGATCTTCGTTGTTCCTTGTTAACCGAGAGGCCCGATGTGATTTGGCCACGTTTGTGGTCCCTTCCAAGTTACAAATCGATTCTTGAGAATCCCCATGAGTGACGAACGACGAAAAGACAAAAGAATTCCTCTGCTGATCGACGTCAGCTGGGAGGGAAAAGCGGGCAAGTACGAAGCCCGCACTAGCGATCTCAGCACAGGCGGCTGCTTTGTCGATACCATCGCAACGGCATCGATTGGTGAGCAAATTCATTTCAAGTTGCAAATACCTGACGGCAATTGGATGGAGCTTGATGGAGAGGTCACCTACGTCTACCCCAACGTCGGTTTCGGTCTGCGCTTCATTAAGCTTTCCGAAGAAGACCAGCAAAAACTTGAGAAGATGATCAACGCCGGAGACGCCTGATGCGCAGAATTGTCAGGCTTTCGGTCACCGCAAAACTGATCCTTCTCGCAGCCTCAATGGTAACTGCCCAGCAAACCATGAGGCTCGATTACTACCACACCGGAAACGCGAGGCAGGAATTCTTCAGTCTCGATCGCATTATGATCGAACCACTGCCATGGCCCGGAAGTTCTGCCCAGCGAATCGACAACAGCAATCTCGGAAAATACTTCTTTGAGGTTCGAGACCAGAAGAGTAAAGAGTTGCTCTTCTCTCGTGGGTTCGCGTCGATCTTCGGTGAGTGGGAAACCACTGATGAAGCGTCGACGACCATGCGAACGTTTGGCGAGTCGTTGCGCTTCCCTGCTCCGGCTGCTCCTGTCGAGGTAACGCTAAAGAAACGAGATTCCAAAAACGTCTTTCAGCCGGTATGGACCACCATAGTCGATCCTGCGTCGATATTTATTGATCGCTCGAAACGGCGCGCGCCCGCTCCTCTAATCACGCTTCAGAAAATGGGAGAGCCGGCTGACAAGGTCGACTTCCTGATTGTTGGCGATGGCTACACGGCGCAAGATGCGAAAAAATTCGAAGCTGACGCCCGACGATTGATCGATGTCTTGTTCGCGACGTCGCCTTTCAAAGAACATCGACGCGATTTTAATGTGTGGGGCATTTGCCCACCGGCGTTAGAGAGCGGGATCTCTCGACCGTCCACAGGCATCCACCATGATTCGCCGATCGGCTCAACGTACGATGCGTTTGGGTCGGAACGGTACGTTCTGACGTTTGATAACCGCTCCCTGCGAGAGACCGCTCAGTTCGCTCCGTATGAATTCATCGAGATACTTGCTAACAATCGTACATACGGTGGCGGAGGAATCTTCAATCTGTACAGCACTGTCGCGGTAGATAACGCCTTCGCGAATTACGTTTTCGTGCACGAGTTTGGACATCACTTTGCCGGATTGGCAGACGAGTATTACACCTCTTCAGTCGCTTACGCGCCTGCAACAGAACGAATCGAGCCATGGGAAGCCAACGCCACCTCGCTTCTCGATCCGTCTAATCTGAAATGGAAAAAATTCGTCTCGCCCGGAACTCCAATTCCGACGACATGGAACAAAGAGGCGTTTGAGCGCTACTCGCTTGAGATTCAAAAACGAAGGGCACAATTGCGAAAAGACAAGCGGCCGGAAAGCGAGATGGAGGCACTCTTCCGCGAGGAGCTACAGCACGAGCAGGAAATGTTTAGAACTGAGAAGTACGCTGGGAAGGTTGGAGCGTTTGAAGGAGCGATGTACGAGGCGCGAGGCTACTATCGTCCGGAAGTTGATTGCATCATGTTTTCGCGCACGAACCATTTCTGCCGCGTTTGTCGTCATGCTATAGAGCAAATCATCGCAATGTACTCACAACCGTAAAGACAAATTAGCCGCGGATGAACGCGGCTAAATTTTCCTTACTCGCGTTCATCTTCTCCTGCTTACTGCCCCCCGAGTTCGGCACTCAGCTTTTTCACGATCTCTTTTGCTGTCTCAGCATTGCCGAACGAGGGATTGATCTCCAGAGCTTTCTTGTAAAACTCAAGCGCCTTGGCCTTCTCACCTTTTTTCAAACAGAACTCGCCCAAGCTGTCGTACAGATTAGCTTCTTTTGGATGGAGCGCGATTGCAGCCTTGAGAATTGCGATCGCGTCATCCGTCAACCCGACTCGTCCGACCTGATACGCGATATTGTTCAACCCGCCAGGACCCGCAAGTCCATTAGGTTCTGACGTGAAGGCTTTCTTTAAATTCACGCTCCCTCGTTCAGCGTCGCCCGAGACGATCAAGGCTATTCCATTCAAAGCATTCGCCCTTGGAGACTCGGGATAAAGTTCCAAGGCCAGCTGAGTCGATTTCAACGCGCGAGCATGATCTCCTTTGGTCACGGACTGTCGCGTCACGTTAGCGAAGTCATCGAGCACGCTTGGATATACACTCACACCGGCGAAGCTCTTCCGTAATTCCCTGCCGACGACGTTCAAATCGTCCTGGGGCAACAACCAAAGCTGGCGCACGTACTCCGCGTTCGACCTGTTCCAGTCACGCGCCATAACAGTTACTGCTGATGAGAAGTCCTGATTGAACGTCAATTCTTTCGGGATACTCCGATCGGTAGAGAGCAAAGCAATGTAGTCCTGAAAGAATGCTAGTCCACCACTTAAAGCGTACAACTGCAGATCCTTCTTGTTCGCACTCAGTTTCTGGGCCATGTATGAACCCACTCGCGTGAATGCCTGTTTACCTACCGGATGAACACCTTCGCGAATCTTCTTTAAAGCCTCGTTTGGATTCGTCCCGAGCGTATTCGCGCTTACGCTGTCGTTGAAATAGGCAAACGCTTCAGCGACTTCACTTTCGTTTGCAGCGAGCTGCTTCTGCGTGTGTTCGAAGTACGACAGACCATAATTAAACGTGGATTTGATTGCTTCAAGGTAACCAGCTCTTAGTTTGTCCGCCGAGTAAGGATCGAGGGTGACAGGAGCACCAGTGATTAACTGGAATAGCCGTTCAACATACGCGCCGGGGTTTCCGTTTTCGAAATTGATGGCCGCCGCGAAAGCCATCCGCCGGGCAGGCATTAGATAAAGCAACGTTCGTGTCTCTTGCTGCCCTCCGGAATGAATCAGCATGTAGCGCCCGTTGAAAGGCGTCGTTTCCCAACCCATGGCGTAGTCTGTTAACCGACCCGCTTTAGTAGCCATCGAGGTGCTCATCAATTCCATACTGGAATTTGAGATGAGCTTTCCGTCCATCATCGCCTTCGCGTACTTCAGCAGGTCAGGCACAGTTGATCGAGTTCCACCCGCTGCAAATCGACTGCTAATGTCAATAAATTCCGAGTTTCTTATTTTCCCGTCGATTAATTGATAACCGCGTACTCTATTTGGGATTACTTCCAGCGGGTCGTCCATTCGCGTATCGTTCATTCCCGCGGGCTGCCATACGTTCTTACGCATGTACTCGCCGTACGGCATGCCACTCGCGCTTTCGATGACAGCACCCAGCAGGTTGTAGCCATAGCTTGAGTAGTTGTATCGAGTGCCCGGTTCGGCTACGAGATCGAAGTTCTCAAAGATTGCGATCGACTCGCGTGTGGATTTAGGAGTCTTGATGTGAAGTTCCTGCTCGGCATTCTTGTAGTGGCTAATCCCGCCGAGATGGCCGAGGACCTGGCGCACCGTGACTGGCCACGGTTTTTTCGGAAAGTACGGGACATAGGTTTGCACCTCAGCATCAAGGTTGATCTTCCCCTTCTCAACCAGCTGAAGAATGGCAACGGCTGTCATCGACTTTGTGACTGACGCAAGACGATACGCAGATTCGGCTTTGGCAGGTACTTTGTTTTCGAGGTCACTGTAGCCGTATCCCTTCACCCAAACGAAGTCGTCCTTCATAAAGCCGACGGTCACACCTGGCGTTTGCTCGTTCGCCATCTGCCTTGCAACGAACTCATCAAAGAGCTTGAGTGATTGCGCAAAGCCGTTCTTTGTTACAGGTATTGCGGTACGACGAGCGGGAGCCTTGGCCAACTGGCTCTGCGCGGTCAGATACGAATGCGAGGCCACTAAGAACTGCAGAGCGAGTACGACGCTGGTAATGCGAGCAAGCTTTTTCATGGAGCCTCCTCTCAAAGGGCAACAGTTGCGTTCAGATTTTGAAGAAACACACTACGAGTGACTTGCGGTTCTATGACTTAAACACCGCTCCGGTTGGTTTCGTGACGACAAACTGCCGTGGCTCTATCTTTTCTCTCGACAAAATCTGGCCGTGGAGCGAAACTGACGATCGGCCTCATCCGCATCAATTGAGTTGAAATAGAAGCCATGAAAAACATCGGGTTAGTCCTCGTAATCCTCCTCTTGTATCTAGCTGGTCTGCCTCCTCAGTCCCAACCGGCGTCGCTGGCGTTGACCAACGTGATTGTGATCGACCTTGCTGCGGAAACTCCGATAAAAGCCCTTAAGGTGGATCAGACCGTCGTAATCACAGGAAATCGCATCAGCGCGATCGGACAAACGGGAAAAGTGAAACTACCCGAAGGAGCGCAGGTCGTTGATGCGGGCGGTCGCTATTTGATTCCCGGATTATGGGACATGCACGTTCATTCGTTAAGCCCTCGACGGCCTGACTACTTTTTTCCAATGCTTGTAGCGAATGGGGTGACCGGTGTTCGAGATATGGGTGGAAGGCTGTCACTTGAGCAAATCGGTCAGATTCGAGCCGACATCGCAGCTGGTCGGTTGGTCGGACCTCGATTCGGAGCTGTCGCCGGAAAAATCGTCGATGGGCCAGGATCGCGTTTAGATGTCGCACTTTCAGTAGCTTCGCCTGGCGAAGCACGTCAGACCGTACTCGCGCTGAAGCAAGGAGGCGCTGATTTCATAAAGGTGTATGACCGTCTGTCGCATGAAACCTACGAGGCCATACTCGATGAAGCTAAGGAATTGAAGATTCCGGTGGCTGGTCACGTACCCTTCGCCGCGAGTGCCGAGGAAGCTTCCGACCTGCGACAAAAAAGTATCGAGCATACAATCGACGTACTCATTACCGGCTCCGCGGATCAAGAGCAACTGAGGACGGAACTTCGAAATGAATCCTCTAGTTCTGGATCGTCTCAGGGTGCGAGGATGCAAGCAGAGATTAAGGCGGCCGCCACCTACGACGAGCGAAAAACGAAATCGCTTTTTGCCCGTTTCGTGCGTAACCAGACCTGGCAATGCCCAACGCTTGTCGTGCGTCGTCCTTCGAGTCTTGCTGACAACGTTCAACTTAAAAGTGATTCAAGAATGAAATATATCCCTGCTGAGGTGCGAGCCGATTGGGACAACACGTTCACGAAACAGATCCTGCCGGCCGGTGATGCCGCACAAAGGAAGCTACGCTTTGAAAAGACACTCGAGATTGTCGGGGCGATGCAACGCGCAGGAGTCGGCATCCTTGCGGGAACTGACATTCTCAATCCTTACGTCTATCCTGGATTCAGCTTACACGATGAATTGGCGCTGCTGGTCCAGGCAGGGTTGACTCCGATGCAAGCGTTGAGAACGGCAACTATCAATCCGGCTAAGTTTCTCGATATTCCCGACGTAACGGGTACGATTGAGAAAGGAAGGTATGCCGACCTGGTCTTGTTGGATGCAAACCCTCTGGATAACATTCACAACACGCAACGCATTCAGGCAGTAGTGCTGAATGGACGTTATTTCTCGTACACCGAGCTACAAAAGCTGCTGGTGGATGCTGAAGCTAACGCAAGGAAGTAGGGAAAGAATAACTGCAGATCCTGACACCCGTTCCTTCTGCAGATGAGCACGTTAAGGATCGCAGACCTGGCGCGGCCTGAGTTCAAGGCCAATCCCTATCCTTTCTATGCTCACTTGCGCTCCACGTCACCCATTTGTCCGACGCGTTTTCTTGGACAGCCTACCTGGCTAATAACACGTTATGAAGATGTCCTAAGAGTTCTTAAAGACGAGCGCTTCAAAAAAGACATGCCGTCGGTGACGAAGTGGATCCACCGGCTGTCAGGGCCTGTGACCCGCAACATGCTCAACAAAGATGCGCCCGACCATACGCGTTTGCGCACGCTGGTTCATAAGGCCTTCACCCCTAGTTTGGTCGAACGCTTGCGCGAGCGAATTCAAACAGCATGCGATGAGCTGCTAAGCGAACTCGAGAAGAACAGGCGAATCGATTTGATGAAAGGTTATGCCCTGCCTTTGCCGCTGATGATCATCGCCGAGCTGCTGGGAGTTCCGCATCAAGAGAGGCAGCGGCTGCACAATCTTTCACGGAGCAGCCTTTCAGCGTCGACCGTGTTTGGTCTCTTGCGGGCGTTACCGGATCAGAAAATCCTCATCCGTCGTTTGCGCAAATTGATTGCTGAACGCCGTCGAGAACCACGTGATGATTTGATTACCGCGCTGGTCCGTGCAGAAGAAGCCGGCGACAGGTTGAACGAGGAAGAGCTCGTGGGCACGATCGCGCTGCTGCTGATCGCCGGCTATGAAACGACAGTCAATCTGATCGGTAGCGGCGCACTTGCTTTGATAAAAGATAAAAAGCAACGTGAGCTGTTACTCAACAATCCTGGTCTGGCTGATTCAGCCGTCGAGGAATTGCTGCGCTTTACGAGCCCGCTGGATGTCGCTACGCAGAGATTCGCCAGCGAAGATCTACCCATAGATTCGACCACGATTCCGCGCACGCACCTCGTAATTGCGGTGCTTGGCTCGGCCAATCACGATGAATCCCAATTTCCGAATCCCGACGTGCTCGACCTCACGCGCGAACCAAACCGGCACGTAGCATTTGGTCAGGGAGTTCATTTTTGCATTGGAGCTCCTCTTGCCAGACTGGAAGGCCAGATTGCCTTACTAACACTGTTTCGTCGCTTCCCTATTCTGAAGCTTGAACAACAAGCCGAAACGTTGCTGTGGCGGAAGAGCTTGATTGTGCGAGGCCTGGAAGCATTACCAGTGACACTGGGAGCGCGGACGTCTCGCCCGCTTCGTGGCTGATTCTCGACTTGATGCGGGCGAGACGCCCGCGCTCCCAGTGTCACTAATAGGCACTCCAGCCTCGGAACCGTTCTCTAGTAGAATGACGCCGCCAAGGGTCAACCTGATTCCCTGAAAGGAGTTCCACATGCGATCCAAAATCGCGCTTCTCCTGTTCGCTCTTGTTCTATTCGTCAATCCGGCACTGGGCCAAAAGAGGATCATCACTGAAAAAGACTTGTTCAACTTCATCTGGATCGCAGACCCCCAGGTATCTCCTGATGGCTCTCGAATCGCCTTCGTGAGAGTGACGGTGAACGACAAGAAGGATGGCTACAACACAGCTATCTGGAGCGTCTCGAGTACGTCCGGCGAAATGCATCAGTTGACGAACGGTATGCGCGATTCATCTCCGCGGTGGTCTCCGGATGGAAAGTATCTCGCGTTCGTGCGCGTCACGGAGAAGGATGGGCGACCGGACGCGCCACAGCTGTTCATGCTGGCGATGTCAGGTGGAGACTCGTTTCAGTTTACGAGCCTGCCGCGCGGAGTCGGACAGCCTCAGTGGTCCCCGGACGGAAAGACAATTGCTTTCGTCAGCACAGCTAACCCCGATGACATTGCCAAAGCTGCAGCCAAACCGAGCCCAAGCCCAACTGCAACGACATCACCAAAGCCTGATGAGCGAGAGAGCGATGTTCGTGTGATCACGCGTGCGGTGTATCGCTCTAACGGACCTGGGTACCTTGATGCAAAACATCCGCAGCACATTTGGATAATTGCGGCTCCTCGTACCGGTGAGGAAAAGCCAACGCCCAAACAACTTACAAGCGGTCGATTCGATGAAGGAAACGTCACATGGGCCAAGGACAGCTCACAGATCTACTTCGCGTCAGATCAAATGGATGAGCCTTACTATGAACTACCGTCGACCGATGTTTTCACCATATCAGTCTCGGGCGGTCAGCCCGCAAAGCTCACGTCATTCGCGATGGACGCAGGTACGTTTGCTGTTAGCCCAAACGGCAAACAAATCGCGTTCGTAGCTTCGATAACGCGTCCGATAAGGTCTTATAGTCAACCCGATCTTTGGGTAATGGACCTCAGTCAAAACGCGCAACCTCGTAATCTCACTGCAGAGTTTGACTTTGATGTCGGCTCAGGCGTTGGAGGAGATAACGCGGCTCCGCGCGGCGGCGGCGGTGGCAATCCTCCGGTTTGGTCCAGCGACGGTCGCAGTATCATCAGTGTTTTTGGCAAAGAAGGAAAAGCCAATCTCGGCGCGTTTGATGTTACGACTGGGAAGCAAAGCGACGTGACAACCGGAAACCAGGCTGTCGTCACTTTTAGAGCCCAGCCTGATTCGTCGAAATTCGTTTTGGTCGTTTCTACCCCCACGCGAATCGGCGACCTCTTTTGGCTGGAGCGCGCAGGAGGCACTCCGAAACAATTGACGCGTGTAAACGACGAGTTGTTCTCGAAACTGAATCTCACTGAGCCTGAAGAGATCTGGTACAAGAGCTTCGACGGCAAGCGTGTTCAGACCTGGGTGCAAAAACCCCCGGACTTTGATCCAAACAAAAAGTATCCATTGATCCTCAACATTCACGGCGGTCCGCACACCGCCTACGGCTATATCTTCGATCACGAGTTTCAGTGGATGGCTGCCAAGGGTTATGTGGTGTTGTATCCGAATCCTCGAGGCAGTACGACGTATGGTCAGGAGTTTGGCAACATCATTCAGTACAACTACCCGGGTGACGACTACAAAGATCTGATGGCGGGTGTCGACGAGCTGCTGAATCGCGGCTACATTGACGGAAACAAACTGGGGGTCACAGGCGGTAGCGGCGGAGGGTTGCTCACGAATTGGACCATCGGACACACCACTCGGTTCAATGCAGCCGTCTCACAGCGCGATATAGCCGACTGGGCAGACTGGTGGTACTCAGCCGACTTCACGCTTTTTCACCCGACCTGGTTCAGGAAAGCACCATTCGAAGACCCGGAGGAATACAAGGCTCGTTCACCGATCACCTACATCAACAACGTGAAGACACCGCTAATGTTGATACTAGGTGAAGCTGACTATCGCACTCCAACAGGACCTGGCGGCGAGCAGATGTTCCGGGCGCTGAAATACCGGAAAGTTCCCACGGTCATGGTTCGATTTCCGAATGAGACGCATGAACTATCACGGTCGGGCCAGCCATGGCACCGGATCGAAAGATTGCAGCACATCGTTGGCTGGTTCGATCATTGGCTAATGGGGGTGCCCAAACCGGAATATGAGACGAACCAGGTGAAGGCTACTGATACTTTGAGTGATAAGTGAGTTTGGTCAGTAGTCAGTCGTCAGTCGTCAGTCGTTAGTGTTAGTTTCTAGCTGTTCGTGTAATTTCGTGGCCTTGGTGTCGTGTAGTTTCGTGGATCCTCTTTCTTCTGCCGGCATACCATACGCGATCCACGAAATTACACGAACCACGAACAAATCAACACGAAATCGATGAGTAGTCTCCATGAAATACCGGCCTTTACTTCTCTGCTGCTTGTTTCTCCTCAACGCAGGCACTGTTCTGGCCCAGGTCAATGAAAAGGCTAAGGCGCAAGAACAACTCGAAAAAGAACGCGAACTCGATCACAAAGCACTCGTCCTGGTTAACGAGATCACAGCCGCCACCACCAGTCTCAAACTTCCCGAGAACAGAGCTTATATCCTCGCCGTAGCAGCAGATCTCATGTGGGACCAGGACGAGAAGCTCGCTCGCAATCTGTTTTGGGAATCCATCAGCAACGTCAATCTGATAAGCGCTTCAATGCTGAGTGGAAGCTCCGCTCAGAAGGCGACGAACGAGCAGATCAGAGACGCGCACACTACTGTGCATTCCGTTAAACGAGAAATATTGCGGATGGTTGCCAGACGGGATCCTCAGTTTGCGCTGGATCTTTTGAGCGCTAATCGTTCGGCGGCGCCGGAATGGGTAAGTCAATATGGATTTGTGGATGAACGTGATCTCGAACAACAGATTGCCACTGAAGCCGCCACTCGTGATCCGAAGCGCACCCTTCAAGCCGCGAGAGAGAGCCTCGCAAAACGCATTGGCGACGAGTTGATCACTTTTCTGTTTAAGCTGAATAGCGTTGATCGTGAACTGGGCACTAAGTTTGCCGGCGAAATCATCGACAAACTTCATACGGAGAATCTCGCTGACAATCGTGACGCGGTGCAACTCGCCGTTGTCATTATCGCCACAAGTCGAGAGGGCGCTCGGATGGCGTTTGGAGGTGTCAGGACCGGTCAGATTATGCTCACAGACGCACAGCGTCGTGATGTGGTCGAGTTGCTGGTAAACGCTGCGCTGGCCATAACCAGCAAAGGCGAAGTGTTTCTGTCCCTTGGAGACATCATGACTGAGGTGGAGCAGTTCATCCCAAATCGCGTGCCCTCCTTGAAGCAAAAGTTCGCTGACATCAGTCTCACCCTGGATAAACAGCAAAGTGCTCAGAACGATTACGAGGTCCTTGTTCGCTCGGGTAACCCAGAAACTATGCTCAGGGGTGCAACTAGCGCTGATGAACAACAACGTTCTGACCTGGAAGAACAAGCTATCATTCACGCGGTTATGCAACGGCGGGCTGACTCCTTCCGTGATTTCATCAACAAGGAAGTTACTGATGAGACCCGACGGAACCAGTTGCTCGATCGACTGGATAGCACAGCCATCTCCATAGCAGCCTCGCGCGGTGAAGATGAAGCACTACAAAAGATGTTGCCGCAGATCCGCCGTAAGGAAGAACGCGCCCGAGCAATGGCCCGACTGGCAATACTCCTCGAGAAAAAAGGCGATCATGAAAAGGCTTTGAAATATCTCGAAGAGGCGCGGTCGATTGTGAAGATCGATGTTAGCGATCAGGCTCAAATGCAGGGCGTGTTGGATCTGCTCCTCGCGTATGCGCTGATTGAACCCGGAACAGCTTTCATGCTCTTTGAACGGACCATCGATCTCACAAATGCCGAAGTTTCAAAAGCAATGTTGCGGGACGAATCCGCGAAGAGTGGCTTGCTAAGAAAAGGCGAAATAACCTTGAATCCAAGGAGCCGCTTTTTCATTGACTCTATGCTAAGGATGTATGGAAAGGCCCTGGCCGCGCTGGCAACCGCTGATTTAATTCGAACCAAAAGCTTGGCTGATCGGTTTCAACGCAATGAGCTCCGCCTTATAGCGCGACTCTACGTTGCCAAATCGATCCTCAAACGCGAACGCCCTAACACCGGACGCTAAGAAGGTGCCGCAATGAAATCCCGGCTTCTACTACTTTCCTGGTTCGTTCTGTTCACCGCGGGTAATGTCTTTGGTCAGCTTGATCAGCGGGCGTCACAAGAACAACGCGAGAAACAACAACAGGAACTCAATGCCAAAGCACTCGTACTCGTCAACGAGCTTACATCTGCAGCATCAAGTCTAAAACTTCCTGAGAATCGTTGTTATCTCCTGTCCAGAACAGCCGCTGTCTCTTATACACATCTCCGAGCCCACGAGACAGGTAT
>JBKPAC010000194.1:0-25566 GCA_046726175.1 Acidobacteriota bacterium | reverse complement strand
CTGCAAGACTACCTGACTCTTCCCAGGCCTTGACCGGCGGCGTGGAAACTTGAGGCTGGTAGTATCCAGGTGCTGAGAATGCTGGTTCGGCTACAGGCTCTTCCACATCGAGTTCGAGTTCAAAATCTTCGGCTTCGAGAGTCTCTTCTGCTTCGTAGTACTCTAAATCAAGAGGGGTTTCCGCTGGTTCTGTTACGCTCATTCTCTTCCCATCGCTGGTTTGCCTGTCCACCCTGTTCTCAATCACCGCCTGCTTTGCGGCGGCGGCTTCTTTTGCATACTCGTGCGCCCTATGTGCAACATCCGGCGGAAGCTGCAGTGTGTCGGCAGTGGATCTCTCCAGCTCGGCCGTCGAGAGCCGTTCTTGTGGCGGCTGCTCCTTCTGACGGAGCTCGGCGGTGTCTATTTCCGTCTCGGGCGGTTTGGCGCTCACGAGATCACCGACCTTTTCTATCAGGCGGCGTATCGATTGAAATGGCTTGGTCAATGTATCGTTCGCGCCTACTCTGCGCGCCTCCGCTTCGTCGAAAGGCTCAAACGAGCCAACCAAAAGCATGACTGGGATATGCTTTAGTTTTTCGCTTCCTTTAATGTACTCGCAGACTTCGTACCCATTAAAGCCCGGCATATAGACGTCGGCGAGCACGACATCGGGCAGTAATTCCTCGACTTTCTCTATTGCATCCGTCCCATCGCCAACTGTAATTACTTCCACACCTTCGTCGGCAAACGTGAGATCTATTACTTTTTGGATGGTAATTGAGTCGTCGGCAAGTAGGAGTTTGCGTCCAGCTAACAAATTCCTTTTCCCTAGCTGAAAGAGGGCGCCACTGGCGGGGCTAAGTGCGTTTGCATGGTGGCACCGGGCATGTTAGTTGCGGCCGTTCCCAAAGCAGGCCACAAATGAAACCTAACACCCGCCACAAGGCCTAGTCAAGAGTTAGTTTACGGGGCTAGGAGGGTCGAGCCGGGCCTGAGACCACGATGTCATCGGGCGTGTTCTCTTTTCCATCAGGCCCTACAGAACTGAGGAGAAATCTGTCTGATTGCCCCTGATATTTATACGGATTGCCCCAGGGATCCAACCGGATCACGTGATCCAGGTAATGAGGACACAGGTGGTCGATAAGCGCGGACTCTTTATCAGTAACTACGTAGAAACCGCTGGTATGCCGATAGGCCTCCAACGCTCGGGCAAGGATCGCCAAGTCCGCTTGAGCGCGCTTTCGTTTGGCTTCGTCCAGCGCAACGACCGCGCCGGATACATTGAGCCAGTCAGCGTTTCCTGTGCGGATTTGGGAAATCCTCCAATCTCCGTCCTTAACAAACTTGACGTATGCTTGCACTCGGGCCACGACGATGGCTGAGGGCGAGGCGAGCGGGACACCAAGCGAGGAGATACTTCGAATTCGAACCGCGTCTGAGGGCAACTCAATCCCCAGCAGATTAGCTAACAGACAGCGTGCGCGCCTCACACTCACAATGTCGGCGCCCTTCGAAAGATCGGGAACCACGCAAGCGATCTCAGGTGATGTCAAGTGGAACGCTGCAGCGATGGTAGTTATCTCTTCCCATCGATTCTGACCAACCCGAACCTCGGCTACCTGCCAGCGATCTTGTTCATCCTGAACTAGACGAAACGCGGTCTCAATCTCCGCCAGGGCTTCCGCCTCTGATCCATTTTCAGTCAACCTTTTTATTTGAACCGCGCTGCCGGGCAGATTCGAACCAGCGATTTGAGAGATGAGTTTTCGAGCTTGCTTCTGACCGAGCGCGAATGCTGAGCTGCTGCTCAGCATGATCAATAGAAGGGGAACGGGAAGATTGACCAGCCTCATAGTTGCTTTAGTTGTAGAAAAAGTGCTTCAAACCTTGCCTATCAACATCTGCAACATGATCTGAAGTTGCGTAGTCGTAAATGGTTTAGGTAGGAAGACGACTGCACCGGCAGCGAAACTGTCGGAAGAGAGTTTGGGATCCTGCTCGGCAGTCATCATCATAACTGGAATGCTCGTGAGCCGCTTATCCGTTTTCATATAGCGCACAAGTTCAGGTCCGGAAATATGCGGCATGACGACGTCAAGAATCGCCGCCGTGAAGTCGGAGTCATTTTGCAGGATTTTGTAAGCTTCGCGGCCGTCACGAACGCTGACGACGCTGTAGCTCTCTTTTTCGAGAATTGTTTCCATCAACCGGAGAATCGCCGGATCATCGTCGGCAACCAATATTCGGCGCCCCCCTCGAGATCCTTTGCTTACTTTTTTATCGTCCGCCATTAGCTTCACACTTCCACGGCGCGGCATGATTCGCCCGCCTGAGTCGACAACTCGGCTGCCAGCTTTATCGCTGCAACCATGCTTGAATGTTCTGCCAAACCCTTTCCGGCAATATCAAAAGCAGTTCCATGATCCACTGAAGTCCTGATGAACGGCAAGCCCAATGTCACATTAACCGCCTCACCGAACGAGAGGCATTTTACCGGGATCATCGCCTGGTCATGATAACAGGCAATCACCGCGTCGAATTCACCCCGCGATGCTCGCAGAAACACTGTATCAGCCGAGAAAGGCCCCTGCACATCAATATCTTCAGGTCCGCGACACGATTCAATAGCGGGAACAATCTCGGAAGCCTCTTCGACTCCAAAAAGCCCGCCTTCGGCGCCGTGCGGGTTGAGAGCTGCTACCGCGAGCCGAGGTCGCTCGATTCCCCATCGCTGCAGTTCGCGGTTCGCGAGATTGATGATCTTAATAATCCGATCCTTCTCAACCAACCTGATGGCTTCAGACAAGGGAACGTGTGTCGATAAAAGGACTATGCGGAGGTTTGCAGCGACGAAGGCCATCGCGTATTCCTCAGCTCGAGTCAGGTGCGCCAGGAATTCGGTGTGGCCTGGGAAACTGTAGCCGCCGAGAAATAGTGCTCGCTTGTTGATAGGAGCGGTAGCGATCGCGTCGATGCTTCCGGCAGCACACAGTTCGACCGCTGCTTCGATGTATTCCGCCGCCGCTTTTCCCGCCGTGCCTGATTCAATCCCCGGCTCGACGAAGCCGCCAATGTTGTCGAGGTGGAAAATGATTGGATCGGAAAAGTCGTCCGGCAGTTTTTCACCTGTGCGAACGATGTCGTAGCCGCTCTGAAGGTCGAGAGTTCGCGCGGTGTGCGCGAGCAACTGCGCATCGCCGATAATCACTGGGACGCAGATGCGCCTGATCTCAGGTTCGGCGACAGCCTTCAGCACGACCTCTGGACCGATCCCGGCCGGGTCTCCCATTGTGACGCCTATACGCGGCAGAAATCGCCTGGGTCGATCGCCCGAGTGAGATGAGCTATTCGCTGACTGTCGCATTAGTGGAAGCGACGCACATGAATGGCAGGAAGGGAAGAGAGATGCGGCGGTCCGTTAGCCCGCCGCTTCGACCCGTTCGTCAGCCTTGAACATGTATTTGATGTTTCGCTTGAGAATCAGAAGGTTTGGGGCACCCTTGCGATTAACTTTCAGTGCACCGCGATCATACCATTCGATTGTGCCTTCGATTTCCTCGCCATCGAGTAATACGATCACCATCAACGTGTGTGCATCGATCTGCTTCTTGTAGTAGAAGAGCTCCGCGCTGGTTTCCGAGGGAGGCGGAACGCGCTTACGTACTTGAACAGATGTTTGTTGTGCGGCCCGTTGCTGAGCTGAACCTCCATCACTGCCGGTGTTCCTCTGCATACTGCCGTTCGCACGCTCTCTGGGTTGCGGAATTTCACGGGCTTTGCCCTTAACCTCCGCGAGTGTGGTTCTAATGAGTTTACGATTCACCTGTTTCTTACCTCCAAATAAATCCAAGACGGGTTAATTGCAACGATTGTGTCAGGCCCGGAACGTTGGGGTGAGCCTGTTGACTAAACGAATCAACACCTCTCGCAGGCTGCGGCCATCCGAGGAGAGGAACGAAAAAATTTACCCGTACTGGGGAATCCGTAAAGGAATGCCCGACATGCTACACAAGCAGAAGGGAAAAAGCAAAGCGAAAACCTAAGAAAAAAGTATTAAAAGTCGTACGGATGTACGCTGCAGAATTGTTGCGATGTTTCATCTCACTTCGGCGTTTGTTGAATATCCATTACGAACGCTTGCAGCAAGAGCTGGAAACCCAGGATCAAAGGAAGTAGTGCCAACATGATCGTTCCTGTGTGCTCAGGCACCTGCGTGATATAGCTTCTAACCCAGATAATCACTCCAAACGCTGCGCCCCACAAAAACAGAATTGCTCCTACGATCAGGAACAGGGCTATGGGAGAAAAATCCGTCAATACATACTTGTGATAGATCCGACCAAAGTATCTGCGCAACAAAAGGAGCGGAAACGTCAGTCCGACGTTCCATAAACTGATATCTGATACTTCACTGCCGTATTTGGCCGGTATTGAAACGTCCTTAACGCGAAGATTCAGCATGTTCAAGTGAACCAGGACGTCATTCTCAAAGAAGAAGCGCTTATTGATCTTGTCAAGATTTACGACGCGGAGAACATCACCCTTGATCGCCGTGTATCCATTCTGCGGATCGAAGATGTGCCAGTAGCCCGAAGCCAGCTTCGTGAGAAATGTGAGCACGATGTTTCCGAACAGTCTCCGCCTTGGCATTTGCTTGAGCGACTCGGCGGCGAGAAAGCGGTTGCCTTTCGCGTAGTCGTAGCCTTGATCGGTGATCGCGTCCAAAAGTTGTGGCAGGTACTCAGGTGGCATCTGTCCATCGCCATCCATTTTGACAACAACGTCGCTACCTAATTCCGCGGCTACACGATAACCAAGCACTACTGCACCGCCTACACCTTGATTCGTTGGTGTCCTGTGAACCACAAGCCGAGGATCTCCGCAATTGAGGGCGACTTCGCCAGTACCATCCTGGCTGCAGTCATCAACTACGATGATGCGATCCACAAACTCAGGCATAGTCTGCGCAACCGTGCAGACGTGCTGCGCCTCGTTGTGTGCGGGCACTACAACCGCAATGGTGTGACCCTTGTACATGCGAATGTGGGATTAACGCATAGGACCTATTGGACCTATAGGGTCTATAGACCTATCACGAATACAAAAGGAAGGTCAAAACGACCTTCCTTGAGTAGCAGGGTTGTTGTTGGATCCTCTCTAGTCAGCCTTTTTGCGAATAAACGTGGGTACGTCAAGATCATCTGCACGTGGATTGATCATAGGCCGGGGTAAATCGTCGGGCGGCCTCTGCACGAAACGTGGAGGCGGTGCGGTAGTCGTTGCTGGTGTCGCTACAGCCGCCATCGCTGACTCGCGATCGAAGCCGGTAGCAATCACCGTAATCTTCATCTCGTCACGCAGATTGTCATCGATCACTGCGCCGAAGATGATGTTTGCATCCTCGTCGGCTGACTCGCGAATGATCGAAGATGCGGCGTTCACCTCAAACAGAGTTAGATCCGGACCGCCGGTGATATTAATCAGCACACCCTTCGCGCCTTGAATCGTCGCCTCTTCAAGCAGCGGCGAAGAAATGGCCTGTTGGGTCGCTTCAATTGCGCGGTTCTCACCGGTGGCGCGGCCCGCCCCCATCAAAGCCATACCCATGCCGGCCATGATCGATTTGACGTCGGCAAAGTCGAGGTTGATTAAGCCAGGGACAGTGATTAAGTCGCTAATGCCCTGAACGGCCTGCCGCAAAACGTCATCGGCTACGCGAAACGAATCGGAAAGCGAGACTCCTCGATCAACTGTATGCAGCAAACGCTCGTTAGGAATCGTAATTACGGTGTCAACACACTCGCGCAGCTCACGAAGCCCCTGTTCCGCTTGCTGCATTCGTCTGCGACCTTCGAAGTGAAAAGGCTTTGTGACTACCGCTACGGTGAGAGCGTTGAGTTCTGTAGCAAGTGAAGCAACGATCGGAGCGCCGCCCGTTCCCGTTCCGCCGCCAAGTCCCGTGGTAACAAAAACCATGTCGGCGCCTTCGAGAACTTCAATGATTTTGTCTGTATCTTCGAGTGCTGCTTCGCGTCCGACGCCCGGGTCGGCTCCTGCACCGAGGCCTTTTGTTAGCCGGCCTCCCAGTTGAATCTTGATTGGAGCTCGCGATCTTTTCAGCGCTTGAAGATCAGTATTTGCAACTAGAAACTCTATTCCTTCGATCCCTGCCTCGATCATGCGATTGACGGCATTACTACCGCCGCCACCAATGCCAATTACTTTTATCCGCGCGCCGGTCAGCGGCGGATCATCATCGATGAAGATATTAATGCCTTTTCCGGGTTCACGAGCTTCCGGTGTCATAGTAAGTTCCTCTCTCCCGAAGCGGGAAGGCTTCCAGGGCCCTTTCCTTCTATATTGCGCTGCTCGCGGCATTGGCATCGATATGTTGCGGACAATATCTTGTGCGGCCGGGCCGAAAGCATACAACAAGTTGTCAGAAAATACTACTGAAACGATTTTTAAATCGAGAAACAAAGTGTGTGAGCTTGCCTGTTTGACCGCGGCGATTCATCACCGTGCGCATCTCTGTAGCTTGTGCGCGTTGCGCCAGTAGCGCCAGTCCTGCAGCAGCAGCCCACGCCGGGCTTTGGACATCCTCAACGAGACCGCCAAAACGATCTCTTTCGGGAAAACCAACACGAACCGGAGCGTCGAACACCTGCTCCGCTACCTCGGGCATACCATTGAGAAGAGCGCCACCACCAGTGAGCACAACACCGCTCGAAAGCTGGCGCTCCCAACCTGCCTCCTTTATCTCATCGGCTACGTGCATTAGGACTTCTTCAGCACGCGGCTGAAGAATGTCGCAGAGGATCTGCCGCGAGAGCTGTCGCGGCGGTCGACCACCGACTGACGGCACTTCGACCATCTCGCTTCGCTCCATTTCGCTTAGCGAAGTGCTGCAGGCGCAACCTACTGATCGTTTGATTCGCTCTGCCTCGGGAATCGGCGTGCGCAAACCAAATGCTATGTCGTTCGTGAAGTGCGAACCGCCAAGCGGAAATACTGCAGTGTGTTGCACAGCACCTCGTTGGTAGATGATCAAGCCGGTCGTCTCAGCTCCAATATCTACGAGTGCAGCACCAAATTCTTTGTCATCTTCGGTAAGCGAAGCCTCCGCTGCTGCAAGTTGCTCTAACACCATGTCGGCAACTATTAGTCCGGCACGATTTACTGCGTTAATTGCGTTCTGGCGCGCCGTGACTGGACTCGTCACGATGTGAACTTTCACAGCCAGCCGAGCACCGATCATTCCGACCGGGTCATTGATCCCATCCTGATCATCGACAATGAATTCCTGTGGCAGTCGATCGACGATTTCCCGTCCGGCCGGAAGCTGAATGGCACAAGCAGAATCGATCGCACGGCGGACATCTTCAGGCACGATCTCCCGATCCCTTCCGGATACAGCCACAATTGCCTGGCCGTTGAAGCCGAGAATGTGGGACCCGGCGAGATTGATTGTGACTTCCTCCGTTTCCAGCCCACTCATGCGTTCGACTTCTTCCACTGCTTTCTTAATAGCATCTACAGCAGCGTCGGGGTTAACGATTACGCCTTTCCGTAATCCGCGAGCTTCGGCTTCTCCAATGCCGACGATATTCAAGATCCCGCCTTCACCCGGTTCACCGGCGATACACGTCACCTTGCTCGTGCCTATATCAAGGCCGATCGTGTGTTGTGTGCGCCTGGCCATCTAACACAGCTCCTCCAATCGAGAATTACCGAGTGTTCCGCCTTGCTTGTTCCCGTTTCTTGTTGCCCTCCCTGTCTTCTCGTGCGCTTCGCTTTTCTTTACCGGCAGCAGCTTTCTGTTGTGGCTGCTCGCGTCGTGCTGCGGTTGGTTCCGGCTGCCCCGAGTCGTTCTCTGTCACAGCGTGAGCACCGGACACAAAACCCACAATGGCGCGCTTACCCTGAGTGAGATCAACGTAGCTGATAAACTGACCTCGCGGCGTCTGTCGCTGTGCGTCCAACACATCAAGCGCCTGCTTCAGCCTCTTGCCGAGATCCTGCGAGCCGAGCCTCACTTCAATTTGCGAGTCATCTGCCCCCAACTGTGCGCGAACATCTCGAGTGTCCATCAGGTTCACTTCACTCACGCGCTCGGCGAGTCCTGCTCCTTCCCACAAGCGCCTTAACTCGACGTACTTCTTGACGCGCTCGCGATTCTCAGCCTGAGCTGATGCAACGTCCTCTTCATTCCAGCCGCGAAAAAAGAAGGGAGGCATGTCATCGGTCGGCTGCATCTCGCCCAGAAGCACTGCGTCGTCATCTACCCAGGCAAAGCGACCCGACGAAAGTCGGACGACAGCTCGTGGCACTCTCTCCGTAATGCGAACGCGAATCCCATCGGGGAGCACCCGGGTCACAATTGCGGTTCGGATCCACGGAAGCCGTTCCAAATGACTTCGAATCTCAATGAGGTCAGCATTCCATACGCCAGTCGATGCAACATCACGTCGAACAACAGCCTGGACCGAATCACTCGAAGCGCGACCCGTACCCTGGATCTCAACTGATCGCAGCTGAAAGAAACTGGCGGAAGTCGCAGTCCGGTACCCAGCGAAAAGCAGTACGCCGAAAGCTATTGCCACGGCGACTTTCAACGCCAACGGAAGGTAAGGAAGCATCGAGCGAACTCCAAGCGGTTCAGCTGTATTGCCGCGACCTCGCTTCGCCGGACGTTGCTGTATTGCGCCTGAACGGCTTCTCGCCGGAGCCCCGCTGCGATTGCCAACTTTTTGACCGATAACGTGCATTCTCAGTCGTCCTCCTTTCCGCTGCTCGTCTCCGGAGCATCCTCGGGAGATTTAGAGCGCCACAGCTCCACCTCGTATTCGAGGTCGATTCCATGCTCTCGCTTCACCCGCTCGCGAATTTCTTCCGCGAGCGCTAGTGCATCCTCTGCTCGCGCGTTTTCACCTTCGGTCACGATGAAGTTGGCATGTACCGGAGACACCACCGCCGACCCGCGTCGTGTTCCCTTCATGCCCATGTCATCGATCATTTTTCCGGTGCTCAGGGTGTTGGCTGGGGGGTTTTTGAAAAAGCATCCTGCCGATCTGGCGCCGTGCGGCTGCGTCGCCAGACGACGAGTCTTCGCATCTTCCATCCGCTCACGAATCTTTTCCGGATCGTCAGGCTGCAAACAAAGCGTCGCGCCCAGCAACAACTGTCCCTCCTCGAAAGACGTGTGACGATAGTTCCACTGAACGCTGCTTCCCGGTATTTCTATGACCTTACCTTCCTGCGCCATCCTTACGCTCTCAGTGACAGTGCCGATTTCGTGATCAAAAGCTCCAGCGTTCATCCACAACGCGCCACCTACTGTTCCGGGAATTCCTCCCAGACCCTCGATGCCGGACAGTCCCTTGCGAGCCACATCGATACATAAGCGCGGGAGAGAGTAGCCTGCGCTAACCGAAACTCTGTTCCCGTCAAATGCAGGCTCGCCTTTCAGCTCGCGTAGGCTCAGTACGACGTAATGATGATCGGCGTCATCAGCAAGGACGTTGCTTCCGGACCCGAGTGCTCGCCAACCGATGCCTGCTTCTTCTAAACGCGACACGACTGCTGCCGCCTGGGCTTCAGTCTCAGGCGAGATCACCCAATCGATCGACCCGCCCACTTTCAAACTCGTCAGCTCGGCAAAGCGTCTTCCGCGCTCAGCGCGCACACCCAAGCTCTGTGCCACTGCTTCGATCGCGCGGTCACGTTCTGCAAATTGCAATTGAGCTTCTGAATCAGCCATCTTTTCTAGCCGTCCTTGCCTCGCCCTGATCTCGAAGTAACTCCAGCAGCTGGTCTGCCACTCGGTTTACTGTTCCCGCTCCCATCGTTAGGACCAGATCACCCGGCTGCACATGGTCGCGCAGCGCCACTGCGGCATCATCAAGCTTGCCAACATAACGAGCATCCTTGTGACCGAAGCGGGATATCGCGTTCGTCAGAGCTTCCGCAGTAACTCCTTCGATTGGATCCTCGCTCGCCGCATAGATGTCCGTGATGAATAACGTATCGGCGTTGTTGAACGAGCGAGCGAACTCCTGCATCAAGTCGTGAGTTCGGGTATAACGGTGTGGCTGGAACAGCACTATGATCCTGCGTCCTCCGGATCCGATTTTGGCCGCAGCAAGGGTCACACGAATCTCTGTCGGATGATGACCGTAGTCTTCAATGACCATGATGTCGTTGACCTTACCGCGCAACTGGAAACGCCGAGCGGCGCCAGTGAAGCTACCCAACGCATCGGCAATCTGATCAAAAGGCACATCGAGTTCAAAACCAACTGCAATTGCCGCGAGCGAGTTGTAGACGTTGTGAATACCAGGAACCTGCAGCAAGACCTCTCCAACGACGTCCGAGCCTCGCCAAACAGTGAACGTCGAACCGAAATGATCGTTGTAGCGAATACCATGGGCCGAGACGTCAGCCTGAGCGCTCAAACCGTAGGTCATCCTGCGCCGCTCGATGTGTGGAATGATTGCCTGCACATTCGGATCGTCGAGACAGAGCACTGATGAACCGTAGAACGGTACTTTGTTAACGAACTTCGTAAAGCACACTCGCACGTCGTCCATGTCGTGGTAGTAATCCATGTGCTCTCGATCGATATTCGTTACGACGGCGATTGTCGGCGTCAGCATCAGGAAGGTGCGATCGCTTTCGTCAGCTTCCACCACCATCAAGTCGCTCGTACCCAGGTGCGCGTTTGAACCAAATGCACCGACTACGCCGCCCACTACGATGGTGGGATCCAACCCCGCATTACCGAGCACTGTCGACACCATCGAAGTTGTCGTGGTCTTGCCGTGCGAGCCGGCGACTGCGACTGAGTGCGGTTTCAGTCGCATGAGTTCGGCTAACATCTCTGCACGCGGAATCACAGGAACGGTTCGGCGCTGCGCTTCAATGATTTCGGGGTTGTCGTCGCGGACAGCGGTTGAGCGGACGACCACCTGCGAATCGCCGATATTCTCTGGCCGGTGACCTTCATTGAACTTGACACCCATCTGCTGCAGCCTGTCTGTAACGTTCGAGCGCTTGATGTCGCTACCGGAAACGCGGAAGCCGAGATTGACAAGTACTTCGGCGATTCCGGACATACCAATCCCTCCGATACCAACGAAATGGACATGTTGAATTCGCCGAAACATATTGAATCAGAAGGAGGCAGTAGCAGGTGGCAGCTGGCAGGACCTGGTCACCAAAACTCGACCTTCATCGCGCGGTCCAAAACTGGCCAACAAATCCTTGCTCAATGCCATTTGATGCTCCTGCCTCTTTCCTGCCCGTCTGCCTCCTGCTCCTGCCTCCTATCCCATCGCCTCTATCAAATCGACAACTGCCGCCGCCGCATCACCTCGAGATAATTTTCGCGCTGCCACTTCCATTGCCGTCACCTTTTCAGGCTGATTCACTAAAACCCTAATCTCCTCAGCCAGTCGCGTTCCCGTTAGCGACTTCTGAACAATCATGCGCGCCGCGCCGGCAAGCTCCATGGCTTCTCCATTCTTACGCTGATGATCATCTGCTGCGAAAGGGAATGGGATCATGATCGAAGCTTTTCCGCCGGCAATCAGTTCCGCAGTGGTAGTGGCCCCTGCGCGGCAAATGATCAGATCCGCAGCGGCGAACTCGGTGACAATGTTCTCGAGGTACGGTCGCACATCAACATTGTCCCAGCCTGCAGCGATGTAACCGCCTCGCACAGTTTCAAGATCAGCTGTGCCGGTCTGGTGTGTTATGTGCAACACGTCCCGGACGTCTTTCAACTCGGGCAGTCCGGCGACCATCGCTTCGTTGATCGCTCTGGCGCCTTGCGAGCCGCCGAAGATCAAAAGCGAGAAGCGGCCTTTCTCGCGTAGCTTCGGCGACAATTCAAAGAACTCGCGTCTTACAGGATTTCCAGTTACAACTCCTTTTCCTCGAAAGTAACGCAGTGACTGCTCAAACGAGACCGCCGCTCGATCAACAAAGCGGGCGAGAATGCGATTCGTGAAACCCGGCAGCGCGTTTGACTCCATCACTAAAGTCGGGCGTCTCATCAATGCAGCGGTCAGCAACACAGGGCCCGAGACGTAGCCTCCTGCTCCGACGACTACATCAGGCTTCACCTCTCGAATCAGCTGACGAGCAGAGAAGAAACTCCGCGGAAGTAACACCGCACCGCGTGCCCGCGCTATTGGGCTGACGTTTTTCAAACCGGAAATGTCAATAAACGAAAGTTCAAATCCTGCTTGGCGAACCAATCGTGTTTCTAAACCACGCGGCGTTCCTACGAATCGTACGACCGATGCCGCATCGCGTCGCATGATTTCCTGGGCCACTGCGATTCCAGGATAGATGTGCCCGCCTGTTCCACCTGCGGCAATCAGGACGCGCATCGTTTATCCGTTTCCTGTCGTCAACTGCGCCGTTGCCGCTAACCGAACAGGTTCTCTGTCTCTCTCCTTTGTTGTTTCAAACAACGGACCATCGAATGAATTACCGGCATGCTGCGATACGTTCAGCAAAATGCCAACTGCCGCGAGTGTTGGCACCAGTGACGACCCTCCATATGAAATGAAAGGCAATGGAATTCCTTTCGTCGGCACGAGCGACAGGACCACGCTGATATTGAATAACGCCTGAGCGACGATCAACGTGACGATGCCGATTGATAGCAACATACCGAACCTGTCGGGCGCGTGCAGTGCAGTCCGAATGCCTCGCCAAAGAAACAACGCAAAAACAGCTACGACAGCGAGTGCTCCTATCAATCCCAGCTCTTCACTGATCACGGCGAAGATAAAGTCGGAATGCGCAAAAGGAAGAAACAGCATTTTTTGTTTCCCTTGAGCAAACCCGAGTCCGTGAGCGCCACCGGAGCCTACTGCGATAAGCGATTGCACGACTTGAAACCCTTTGTTCTGAGGATCAGCCCAGGGATCCAGAAACGTTACGACTCTTCCAAATCGCCACGGTACGAAGATCAGCATTGCTGCTATCCCGATCAACGCCGGCGCCGCTGCCATCGCCAAGTGCTTCAACCGTGCTCCCGCGGTGAAGATCGTCACTGTAAAGACCACACCGAGCATCAACGCTGTTCCGAGGTCGGGTTCGAGGACCACCAGCATGGCTAGGATTCCCGTTACCACTCCGCACGGAACGAACGTACGCCAGAAATCACCCTCTTCGCCGGCGCGCTTCTCCAGGAAGTAGGCGAGAAACATCACCAAAACGAGCTTCGATAGCTCGGAAGGTTGTATCGAAAAACCAGCAAGCTTGATCCATCGATGCGCGCCGTTCGTTTTGGGAAATGCAAACACAGCAACAAGCAGAATAACTGCCACCAGCATCAACCCGTAGATGATGCGTCGCCGCTTCAGTTGTTGGTAGTTGAACTGCATTGCGACCCACATCACGCCAAAGCCGATCATGGTCCACATGCCCTGCTTGATGACGTAGTAAAACTGGCTTCCGTTTTGCCGCTCAGCCATGATTGCGGACGCGCTGTAGACCATTACGACACCGAACAATGCCAGACCGACGGTGGCGGCGAACAACCATTTATCAGGTGACAGTTTCCGAGCCATGAATCAATTTTCGATTTCCGATTTCCGATTTTCACCTGGCCCGGTAATCCTGGCACCCAGATCAAAAACTACGTCCTTAAAAACTCTGCCACGATGCTCGAAACTTTCGAACATGTCGAAACTGGCACACGCAGGCGCCAGCAATACGACGTCACCCGATTCCGCTGCTGAAAGCGATCGCTTAACGGCGTCGCTAATTTCCGCGGCTCGTTCAACGGCTGCGTACTGTCCCAACTGTTCTGCGATTGTCTCCGCATCCTCTCCAATCACAATTAACTTTCTGACCCGTTGACTGATCAGCGGCGCCAGCGGAGCATATGGCGCTCGTTTGCCGCGACCACCAAGAATCAAAACCACTTTGCCTGGCTCGTCACGAAATGCCTCGAGAGCCTTGAGGGTCGCGTCGACACTCGTCGCTTTTGAGTCGTTGTAAAACTTGACGCCACTTATCTCCGCTACGAATTCCAGTCGGTGTTCAACAGGCTGGAATCGTCGAATCGTTTCGCGCATCGAGTCGGGTCCCGCGCCGCATGCGAGTCCCGCTGCAACTGCCGCCAGCACATTCTCGACGTTGTGAAGGCCACGCAGCTTCATTTCGTCACTACGCAGCAAAACTTTCTCGCGCGAACGACTTCGCGAGACAAGATCCTTGCCGCGCAAAAACAATCCCTCGTCGAGCTCTCGCTTAGTGCTGAACTCCACAACGTGGGCCCGGAGGCCACTGGCCCACGACGAGACAATTTCGTCATCGGCATTCAGGACCGCGACATCCTCTGCCGTTTGATTCATGAAGATCCGGTGTTTGGCCGCGGCGTAATCCATGAATGAGTCGTACCTGTCCATGTGATTAGGTGTAACGTTTAGAACTACCGCCACCGCCGGTCGAAACTCCCGGATCGTTTCCAGTTGGAAGCTTGATAACTCGACAACCGTCCAGCTATCGTCACGAGAACTCTCCACGAGCGAAATTAATGGATTCCCGATATTGCCTCCGACCTGCACCTTTAATCCGGCATCTTTCAGTAGCTCTCCAATTAGCGTCGTTGTCGTCGTCTTGCCATTCGAGCCGGTGATGCCAACGATTCGACCTTTCAAAAACCTCGAAGCTAATTCAATCTCGCCGATTACTTCTGCGCCGGCTCGCTCGGCGTAGCGAATCGGGATTGCCGTCGAAGGCACGCCGGGACTGACGACCACCAACTCGATCTGATCAAGCAGCCAACTTGGTGTCTCTCCCGGCAGACAGCCGATGCCCTTCTCTTTGAGCGCGAGCGCCTCGGCCGACCAGTTTTCAAGCGGCTTCTTGTCAGTGATTGCGACGATTGCTCCTCGCTCTGCCAGAAACCGTGCCGCCGCGATGCCACTGCGAGCGGCTCCAATGATCAGTACTTTCCTGCCTGCAACTTCCAACCTCTTGTTTTGGAGCTCAGTCTTAAAATGTGAGCTCAAACCTCGTCGTGCAATTACCTCAATTTCAGCGTCGACAAACTTAGTAGCGCAAAAAGAATCGCCAGAATCAGGAATCGAAAGACTATCTTCGACTCTTTCCAGTCCTGCATTTCGAAGTGATGGTGCAGCGGCGTCATGCGGAACAAGCGTCGTCCAGTGCCTGTTGTGCGCTTCGTCATCTTGAAGAAGCTGACTTGCAACATCACAGACATCGCCTCGAGGACAAACACGCCGCCGACCATTACCAGCATGAACTCCTGTTTCGTCAGCACTGACACAGTTCCAATTGCGCCTCCGATCGCGAGGCTGCCAACGTCCCCCATGAAAACTTGTGCAGGCGGAGCGTTGTACCAAAGAAACCCGAGACTCGCCCCCGCCATCGCTCCACAAAAAACTGTCAACTCGGCGGCCTCTGGCCGGTGGGTGATATCGAGATAGCCGGCCCACCGAGCGTCACTACTCAGATATGTAAAGCCCGTCAGCGCAGCCATCACGATGAAGGTCACGCTGATTGCCAAGCCATCCAAACCATCAGTCAGGTTTACAGCGTTGGACCACCCAAGCAATACAACTACAATCAGCACAAGATAGAGATAAGGACCGATGGTACTCACTCTGTTGTCAGGTACAGCGGTGACCTTCACAAATGGAATGCTGACGTTCCAGGAGTAATTAGCGTGGAAGATCTTCACGGAAATGAACAGTACTGCCCAAACGCCGATGGCAATCAGAAACTGGGCCACAAGTTTCTGACGACCAGTAAGGCCGAGACTTCGCTGGCGAGCCATCTTCGCGTAATCGTCCATGAACCCGATTGCGCCGAAAAGCAGCGTGGCGATGATGGCGGTCCATACGTACAAGCTGGTGGGGCGAGCCCAAAGCAACGTGGAAATGATCACCGAGCCGATAATCAAAATGCCGCCCATGGTCGGCGTTCCCCGCTTCACCATGTGCGCCTGCGGACCTTCCTCGCGGATTTGTTGTCCTATGTTCCACTTTCGAAGAGCTTCGATCAGTCGACCGCCAAATAAGAGCGAAATCAGCAATGCGGTTATCGTCGCGTAAGCCGTGCGAAACGTGACGTACTGAAAAACATTCAGCGCCTTGATGATGAACCACTCTTTGTCTTTGAAGTGGTTGTACAGAAGTTCGTAGAACAGGTAATAGATCATCTATTTGGCTTTCGTTCTACTAACTCTCACTATCTCCTACTAGCGCAAATCGCTTGCGTAATGCAGCGACAATTTTGTCAGTAGCTACTCCGCGCGAGCCTTTGACCAAAAGCAAGTCGCCGTCACGAACTTCCGCGATGATCGCAGCTGCAGCCTCCTCGGAGTTTTCGAAGTACTCGGTAGTCATCAGTCCCGCTTCGTTCGCACCCGCTATCATCTCCTTCGCGAGACCACGCACACCCCACAACACATCCACACCCGCGGCGCTGATGGACCTTCCTGCCTTGCGGTGCAAAGCTGCTTCGTCCGGTCCAAGTTCAAGCATCTCACCCGCTACCACGATCAAACGACGGCCTCTTCCCGCATTCACGGTCGTTTCCACCATGTTCAGCAGCGAACCCGGATTCGAGTTGTATGAATCATCAACAACCGTGAATCCAGCTGCAAACTCCAATACTTCGCCACGCATCTTTGGCGGCTGCGCAGTGCGAAACGCATCTGCGATCTGAGCGGGCGACATATCAAAACACGTACCTACCGCGGCAGCGGCAAGTGCGTTCATCAGATTATGACGGCCACTCATCGGAAGCAGTGCTGGCGCTTCACCAAGTGTCGTCTTCAATCGAAACTCTATTGCTCCCAGCCGATCCGTTTCGATATTCGACGCAGTCACGTCGGCGGGCTGATCGATACCAAACGTCAGGGTGCGTCCGTGATGCTTGTCTCGCATCTTCATTACTAACTCGTCGTCAGCATTCAGGACGGCCGTTCCTCCCTGTTTAAGCCCCTCGATCAGTTCCGCTTTGGCGGCAGCAACGTTCTCGATTGTGCCAAGGTACTCGAGGTGCACCGGCGCAACCATCAGCTCCACTCCGATGTCGGGCGGAGTAATGCTACACAAACGTCGAATCTCGTGAGTTGGCGAGGACATTCCCATCTCGAGTACGGCAACGTCGAACTTGTCCGGTGTCCGACCTTCGCTGACCAAGCGCAAGACTGACAGCGGCAGTCCCAAACCGTTGTTGTAGTTGCGCTCGCTCTTCAGGACGTTATGTCCGTTACTGCCGAGTACGTGCGCAGTCAACTCCTTCGCGGTTGTCTTGCCCGCGCTGCCAGTAATCGCTACTACTGGTTTGGCCCAAGCCTCGTAAACGCGGCGCGCGAGTGTCTGCAAAGCTGCTATTGCATCATCGACCAACACCAACCGATCCTTGATAGCTTCCAACGCCGCATCACCTCGAACGCGATTTAGTCGCGCCACGGCAGCGATTGCACCGTTCTCCAGCGCTGAAGATATGAATTGGTGTCCATCCGCGAACGTACCATTAAAACCGGCGCGGGCGTAGTCTTCCTGCGACAGAGCAAAAAAGAGCTCGCCCGCGCCTACCGATCGCGAGTCAATCGAAAAGTCTGTTATCTGTTTGTCAAACAACTCGGCGCTTAGATTGTCTCCAGCGGCGCCCATCAAAGCTGATGCTTCTCCAACCCTCACGTTATCCCAACCTTCTCCTCTGTCTCACTGAACGTCGCGGTCACGTGACGCTCAGCGAAATGCACGGACAACGGAAGACCAGCCTCCCGCGGATCCTTGTCCATTTGACTCTGGTTTAATGCCCTGTGGGTTGTGCGACTATTGCGTAATCGTTGCCTACAAGCAGCTACCCGGTATCTTACTCCATTTCCTCCAAGCACTCTGCGAGGGGAACATTCGGGAATCATCTCTGGGTCTCCATCTTATTTGCAAGTGGACTTCTGCCGACGCATTTCCGCGCCGGTCTAATTGACCCGCCCAAACTCGATATGCACGACCTGACCCGATTCAATTTCGCTGCCCGGCGCAGGGTTTTGCTTCATCACCAGGCCCTCGCCATGAGCCTCAAGCTGGAGGCCCAGCTTGGCGCACGCCCTTGCGACGTCGCGGACGCTCCGTCCACGCAGGTCAGGCATTACTATGGCTCGACTCGTCGCCGGAGCGTAGACAACTTCACCGCCAGCGTTGCTGTTGGAAGCCACAGTTGGCAACGTGGCCTTCCGCGCCGCTTCGATCTGAACTCGCTCTGCATTGAATCGATCCCAGCTTTCTGGGGTTTTGGGCGCACCGGCGATCAGTTCTGTTGAATCTTTGATCTCCGTATCCGGCATCGTTCCGAGTTCAGGCAGAACCTGCTCTGCTATCGCTCGAAACACCGGAGCCGCCACATCTCCACCATGGTAGGCGCCGGCGGGTTCGTCGATCACTACGATGATGACTGCCGTAGGATTTCCCACCGGAGCAAACCCGACGAACGACGCGACGTGTTTCGTTTTCGAGTAGGCCCGCGTCTTTGGATCAATCTTCTGAGCTGTTCCGGTTTTCCCAGCAGCAGTGTAACCGTCGAGCTGAGCCTTCTTGGCAGTTCCTTTGATCGTCACGCCTTCAAGCATGCCTCGCAAAGCAACAGCCGTCTCGGGACTAATTACGCGACGCTCTTCCGGCCGTGCACGATAGAGCGTGTCACCATTCGAGCTGCGAATCTCGCGAACCAAGTGAGGAGCGATTCTCAAACCGTCATTCGCCAGCGCACCAAATGCCGCTACCATTTGGAGCGGCGTCACTCCAACCTCTTGCCCGATCGCGATTGAACCGATTGAAGATGGTTGCCAACGCGCAACGGGTCTGACAATGCCTGCAGTTTCTCCTGGAAGTTCGACTCCAGTGCGTGAGCCAAAGCCGAAGCGAGTCATGTACTCGTACATCGTTTCGTCGCCCACGTGAATGCCGAGCTTGATCGCAGCGACGTTGCTGGATTTCTCAAGCGCTTCAGTAATCGTCAAACTGCCGAAGGGCTTGTGATCGTGGACCACGCGGCCCGCGACGGTAATGGAGCCCATCTGACAGTCGATTCTGTCATCGGGCTTTACCAGCTTTTTTTCGAGCGCAGCCGAGAACGCGACGACCTTGAACGTTGAACCAGGCTCGTAAATATTTTCGAGGGCCCAGTTCCTCCGGGTATCAGCCTCGGTCGCGCTAACGTCGTTGGGATCGAACGTTGGTGAATTTGCGAGCGCAAGGATCTCACCTGTTCGCGGATCAAGCACAATTGCAGCTCCAGACTTAGCACGTGACTGTTGCACTGCTGCAGCCAGCGCCTGTTCGGTCTTGTACTGAATGGACTGATCGATGGTGAGGACGATCGATTGGCCCGCTCGCGCCGGCAGTTCAAAACTCTCGTAGGCACGACCAGCTGAATCCTTCTCGATAAAAAGTTTTCCCGGCGAGCCGCTGATCTTTTCGTCGTAGTAACGCTCGAGTCCACCGAGACCGATACCATCCAAGCCGACGTATCCCAGCACGTGTGCTGCGAGAGATCCGTTCGGATAAAAGCGTTTGGGTTCGAAGCGTGAATGCAGTCCAACGAGATTCAGACTCATCAACTGGCTGGCTTGGTCCGCATTGACACGACGTGAGACCCACAGAAACCTCCGCCCCTTAGTTTTCGCCTGCTGAATTTCAGAGAGAAGAGTATTGTGGTCCAATCCCAGTGAAGTGGACAAAGAACTGACTACACACTTGAGATCATCCTCGGTGCCGATTTCATCAGGTGCAATGAAGAGCGATGTGGTCTCAACGCTTCGAGCGAGCTCTCGTTCGTGGCGGTCGAGTAAAGAGCCACGTTGCGGTAGAGTGTCCACCGCATCCTGTTGTTGCTGACGCGCGCGCTCGGCGAGGCTCTTATGACGCGCCACCTGCAGATAAACGAGTCGCGCACTGATAGCCAACATCCAAAAGACTATTAAAGCCGCGATAAAAAGCGCGCGGCTGGTTGATGTATCTGGTTGTGACTTACTTTGAGCGGTAATTCGTGCCAACGTCACGGATTTACGTCCCTTCTGCTGGAAAAAACCACACTTGCTCTCCTGTCACTTTCCGTTCGCTGATCCAATCTGACCAGAACTGGCGGGCTTCAGACCGAGACGGCGCGCAGCAGGCTCGAGTTTCGCCGGGGATGAGGCCTGCTCCTTCTCGAGCAGCAACCGGCGACGCTCTTCGGTTAGTCGCTGACGCTCACGCCGTAGATTCTCGTTGTCGTAACCGTATTGCACCGCAGCAAAGTGCTGTTTGGCTGCAAAAACAAAGCCGCAGGCCAACACAACTCCACAGAAGAGAAGCAAGGCGAGGCGTGAGAAGACTACGACATCACGTTGGCGGCGGACGCGTGAATTGCGTTGTAATTGCGGCACTCTTTTCATTTCCCGTGACCTCAGAAGCGACTTTCTTATCAAGCTGAAACGACGATTTTTCGGCAAGCGCGCAACCTCGCACTGCGCGCCCTCGGATTACTTTCAATCTCGCTGGCACTGGGGGTAACCGGACGCCGCGTCAGGACTTCGACCAGTGGGCGCGCCCCGCATGAGCAAACTGGGACTCGAGGCGGGCACTGGCAGTGGCCAGAAAGGCGGCGCATTTCGCGCTTGACGATTCGATCCTCAAGAGAGTGGAAACTGATGACGACCAATCGTCCTTCCGGTTGTAAAAGATCTGCTGCTGTTTCAAGAAACTGGGCGAGCCCGTCCAGCTCGCGATTAACTGCTATTCGAAGTGCCTGAAAGGTTCTGGTCGCCGGATGAATCTGTCCCCTCTTGTGTTTGCGAGCAGATCGCTCAACCAGGTCAGCCAGCTCCTTCGTTGTTGCTACCGGCTCCCCTTGTTCTCGCCTTTCTACAATCCTCCTGGCAATGCGTCGGGAGTTTCGCTCCTCCCCGTACTCATAAATGATCCGCGCTATCTCTTGTTCCGGAAGAGATGCGAGAAGATCTGCGGCAGTCGGATCACTACTTGAGCGATCCATGCGCATGTCGAGAGGCGCGTCGTAGCGAAAACTGAATCCTCGCTCTGGCGTATCGAACTGCACTGAGGAAACACCGAGGTCGGCCAGAATTCCACTTGGAGTAGTCTCACCGTGGTCCTTTAAGATTTGCGGCAGTGCACGAAAGTTCTCGTGAACTGCCACAAATCTGCCGCCAAATTGCGCGAGCCTCTCTTGCGCAAGCTTCAAAGCTTCTTCATCGAGATCAATGCCGATAACCCTTGAGTCTTCCGAAGCACGAAGAATTGCTTCGCTGTGACCACCAGCTCCGAGCGTGCAATCAACAAAGAGCCCGCCACGCTCAGGCTTAAGAAGATCCATCGACTCCCGAAGCAGCACGGGGCGATGGGGCGCGCCAATGCCCCCCAAAAGCGCAGCCATCACCACCGCCCCGTGATCTCGTTCAAAGAACTGTTCTTCAGTGATTCGCGACGAGTACTCAGTGACGTAACAAAGCTGCTTCGCTCTGTCTTCTCACTTTTCACTTCTCAATAATTACTGCTTTAAATTCCCAGCCTGGCGATTGCGGCTTCATCTTCTTCAGTGTAAGGATCCGCAATAAGGCGTTGTTGAAACTTATCAAGCTCCCAAACTTCCAGGTAACTCAGATACCCGAGCACTGCAACGTCGCCAATCACGCCGGCGCTCTTTCGCAGCAACGGATGAATCAGCAGCCTTCCCTGACCGTCGATCGTTGCCTGTTGTCCGTAGTAGTTCGTTCTGTCAAGGAACCTTCTTCGTGCCGGGTCCATCGTAGGCAGCAATGAGAGTCGCTGCTCGATGTTTTCCCATTCCGGCAACGGGTAAATGCGAACACAGTCACCGTTAAGACTGGTTATGTAGAACTCAGTGCCGTGCTTCTCCTCGATCAAACGGCGAAACTGGGTCGGCACTTTGAGCCGACCCTTTGCGTCGATCCGTGCCGTATAGTTTCCGCGGAGCATCGCTTTGGCATGGCGAGAAGATTCAAAAAGGGTGGCAGAAATGGAAAAGATTAAAGAATGATCGGTCAGCTACGAGGTTGGACCCACTTCCGACCACTTTCGGCCACCCACCGGCGATACTACGCTCGCGCCTCAGATGTGTCAATAGAAAATTTAGGCGAGGTGACTCGCTGTAGTTTCCCAACCAAATTAGCCACGGGCAGATCCTTACTGTATATTGACGGGCCAAGCTAACCCCTTAATTTGCTGAGAGAGTAGCGCCTGAATGAAGAGTATCTTCGGAGGACCCAGCGGACTCATGCTCTTTGGTCTGCTTGCCGCCGGCGCTAATCTGCTTGGCGGATGGTTACTGATTACATCCGGCGCACATCGATTCGGCGAACGCCTACTGAAATATCTCGTCGCTCTCGGCGCCGGCTTCATGCTGGCGGCGATCTTCATCGAAATACTTCCTGAGACGGTAAACATCTGGAGTTCTGGCAGGCAGGGTGAAGCGGCTGCCGAAGGCGTCGTCGGCGCGATGACTCTGCTGCTGGCGGGATACTTGTTGATTCAGCTGTTCGAACACACGATCGCTCCCCACTTCCACTTCGGCGCCGAAACGCATCCCGAATCCTTCATGAGACCGTCAGCTGCTTATGCGGCGGTTGGTGGACTTTGGATCCACACCTTCTTTGATGGAGTCTCGATTGCTTCCGCATTTCTGGTCGACTTCAAGGTCGGCTTACTGGTTTTCATCGCGATTCTGTTGCACAAAATGCCGGAGGGATTCACTGTAGCCTCGATCATGCTCGCGTCAGGTCGATCGTCGAGCAAAGCTCTTGCTGCGACGGCAGCCATTGGCGCTGCTACACTTGCAGGCGTTGTGGCCGTGGTAGCTTTCAATTCGCGCTTTCACAATGCGGTTGGTTACGCGTTGCCATTTTCTGCAGGCGTTACACTCTACGTGGCTGCCAGCGATTTGATTCCCGAAGTGAATCACAAAGAAGAAAGAAACCCCACGGTGTCAATCGTCGTTTTTGTAGGAGTAGCGCTTTTCTATTTCCTGCATAGGATCATTGAGGGATAGCGCTCAGCCTTGTTGGAATTGATTCGCATATCACACAGGTTTTCACGTCTTGTAACGGCTGCCATTCTGGTAGTCTCGCTCGCTCAGGCGGTTCTGGCGCAATCCACCTCACCGGTACCGCTGCCTTCGCCATTCACGCCAATCATCGATTATGCCAACGTCATTGATGCGTCTACGCGACAGAGGCTCGAGTCAACTTACAGGAATCTAAAGGAACGTTCGGACATCGAGTTTGCGGTCGTCACAGTACCCACGACCGGTGATCAGGATATCTTCGACTATTCGCTGGCTGTCGCACGAGGACTGGGAATCGGATCGAGCGAAGGAGAAAAGAACGGCTTCCTGCTGTTAGTAGCGATCAACGACAGAAAGTACTTCACGCAAGTAAGCCGGCATCTCGAAGGAGATCTCCCGGACGGTGTGGTGGGACAGATCCAGCGTGAAAGGCTAGTGCCGCAATTCAAGCGACAGAATTACAGCCAGGGCATTTACGATACTGTCCAGAGCTATCTCGCAACGTTGGCGGTAAAGCGCAATATCGACATTGCAGGCATCGACAAGAGCTACGCATATCGCCAAACACAACGACAGGATCGCGAAACGCGGTCCTCTCGTAATCCGCTTGGCAACTGCGGGATTCTAATACTCATTCTCGTGTTTCTGATTCTTGTCTGGTCATCATCTCGCGGCGGTAGAGGCGGTGGTGGCTGTCTGCAGGCTCTGCTGCTCGCAAACCTCTTCAGTAATCTCGGCAGCGGACGAGGATCGTGGGGTGACTCTGGTAGCGGTTGGAGTGGCGGAGGTTTTGGCGGCAGCGGAGGAGATAGCGGAGGTTTCGGCGGAGGCTTTGGCGGTGGTGGTGATTTCGGCGGAGGCGGCGCAGGCGGCAGCTGGTAGTCTAGGCCGTCTTTGGTCTTTGGTCTTAGTGTTTATTCCGCTGCCGGGTTGGGGCAAAGGCTTAAGACGGAAGACCATAGGCCATTTGGAGCGATAAATCAGAAAGGATTTGCTAACATCTCGGGCCTGATTCCATGATTAAGACGATCGTCCAGGAAGCTCTGAATGGGTTGATCGAGGATCTGCGCGCAACCCACGGCGACAATCTCGCTTCAGTTGTGCTCTATGGTTCAGCCGCAGCCGGAGATCACATCGAGTTGCAGTCCGACTACAACCTGCTAATTGCGCTAAACCGCATCACCCCGGAAGACCTCAGGCAAGCACAAGCTCCATTGCGTGAGTGGCAAAGGTTAGGCCACCCGCTGCCGGTCTACTTCACGGTGGAGGAACTATCCGACGCCGCAGACGTATTTCCGATAGAGTTTCATCAGATGGCGAACGCTCGCATAGTTCTCTTCGGCAAAGACCCTTTTGAAGTTGTAAAGCTTTCCGACGCAAATCTCCGGCACCAAACTGAGTACGAGCTCCGCAGTAAACTCATCCAACTACGACGTCTTTACATTCCCGCCTCGACGTCCATTGAAAAACTTTGCGATTTGATGGGAGATAGCCTTGCCAGCTTTGCAGCTCTATTTCGAGCTGTTTTGCTCTTGCACGGGGCGATCGCGCCAGTGGCAAAGCCCGATTGTGTGCGGGCAACTGCACGGTTGCTAAATCTGGAAGTATATCCATTCGAAAAGATATTCGAGTTCAGAGCTCGCGGCGCGCTGCCAGCGACGGATAAAGAGGCAAACGAACTTTTTGCTTCGTACTTGGATCAAATTGAAAAGGTGATTGAAGCCGTGGATGAAATGGATCCTGCACGGCACGAACACACGCATTGAGGAGAATTGAAATGAATCAACGATTGGCGTTTCGGCTGGCCCTCGTCATGTTTATTGCGATTACTGCGAGCGGCTGCGGCTACAACACCCTGACAACGAAACAGCAAAACGTAAAAGGCAAGTGGGCCAACGTAGAAACCCAACTGCAGCGCCGGGGAGATCTTCTACAGAACTTGATCGAGACGGCAAAGATGGCAGGTGTACAGGAGCAAGAAGTTTTTGGAACGATCGCGAACGCCAGGTCGCGATTGCTGAACGCCGCCAGCCAAGCCCCTCAGGGTGAGGGTGGCGACAAGACCCCCGAACAGAAGCAGGCCGTCATTGATGCTGCAAACAGTTTGGGCGGCACGATCGGACGTTTGCTTGTCCTGCAGGAGCAGTATCCCGTTCTCAAATCGAATGAGAATTTCTTGAAGGCCCAGGATGCAGTTGAGGGTACTGAGAATCGCATCCAAACCGCCAGGAAGGACTACAATGATGCGGTGCAGGACTACAACACCACGCGTGCGCGTTTCCCGACTGTGATCTCAGCGAAGCTGTTCGGATTCAAAGAGGAGCCTTACTTCAAAGCTCAGGAAGGTGCCACAGAGGTGCCAAAGCTGGACGCAAACACTCTGCGAAAGAACCAGAACAAATAGTCTAATGCTGGACCATGTTGTAAGAGGCTGCCGCAGAACTCGGCAGCCTCTTCTAATTTTCATCAAGTCAGCCCCAACTCATCAAGCTAAAAAAA
>JBKPAC010000193.1:0-31595 GCA_046726175.1 Acidobacteriota bacterium | reverse complement strand
GCCGCCAGAAGTATCACGAGACCTTAACCGTGTTTTGGATGTGTTTGATTGAGAGCGAAGTCAAACACCTGGACCCGAATCTTTCACTGCTGGAAGTGACGAACCGGGTCGTCGAAGTTTTGTCGGATTCGAAGCTTCCGTTCAAATACTATAGCCGCGAATTTCTGATGTCAGACGTGGCGAGGCAGTCGTACGTTGGACCGGATCTTAAGGAGTTGGAGCAAGGTTAATGCGTGCCGGCAAGTTCACAGACCAGCATCTCGAGTTGCAGACGCGGCGTCGCCTGCGAGGTTTTTATTGCCAGGTCTGCCGCAGCAATTTTTCTTAAACCGTCATAAAGTCGCTCGCTACTAGTTCTTTGGATCGCAGCCAAAAAGTCGTTCTTCTTAAAGTAGGGAACCATGCGATGGACCTCTTCGCGTTCGCCGCGTGCCATCAGCTCTTTTGCAATCGCGAGACGATGATAGTTACTGGCGATCAGCCCGAGAAGTAACACGGGTGGCACTTCGTCCTCGAGCAACCGATGCAATGTGTGCAGCGCGCGACGGCGATCTCCCGCAACCAGTTGGTCGCCGAGATCGAAATTTGAAAGTTCGCGTGAACGACCGATCAGCGAGTCGACGACGTCTGGAGTGATGACACGCGAGTCCATTACCGCCGCAGATAACTTCTCCAATTCTGAGTTTAGCGTCTGTACGTCTGTTCCAGTCAATTCCACGAGTTGGCTCAACGCTCGCTCGTCGATAGTAACCTTCAAGGCCTTCAGTCGTGACTTGGCCCAGGCTTTGGCCTCTCCATCTTTCAACGGCGGAAACTCAACGACCACACAGCGGTCCAGTAACGTCTTACTCAGTCTCTTGCCTTTATGAAGATCATCCGTGGCGAAGATTACGACTGTTGTCGGAACAGGATTATTGACGTAACGACTTAGCACTTCATCGTCCGCGTCCCGCAACTTCGAAAAATGTTTGATCCTTATGACTCTGCGATCCGACATCATCGGTAGTTGTTCCGCAGCCGCGATCGCTTCAACGGCCGAGTCGCTGAGGAGGCTGAAGGTCCTCTCGTTGAACTCGCGCAACAGTGTGCCGGCGAGCGCTGCATCGGTGATAGCGCGCATTGCCGCGTCGCGAAGAAAGGATTCGGTCCCAACGAGGAGGTAAAGCGGCGGGATTTGTGCTGAGTTAAGTTGCCGTTCGAGGTCGAGGCGGGTGAGTGGTTTCATTTCTTCTCGAGTTCGGCGGCATTGATCAAAGTGGAAACGATACTTTCGGCGAAGCTGCGGGCCATACGTTGCACTGCCGGATCCTCTTCATTGAAGAAGCTGCGAGGGTCGTTCGCGAATTCGTACTCGCCGCGGAAGACAAAATTCTGGTTGTCATAAAGGACGCGATTTTCAGTTTGATCGCGAACCGTTACAGCAGCGACTATGCCCACTTCAAAAATCCTTGCGCGACCCTTGTCATCGAGGAGTACCCCAGAGAAGGTGAAGCTCTTAATAACTCCTTCGATAACTGCATCTGCGCCTTCGCGACCTCCCTGAACGCGCAAGCCTCGGCCACGATGGACCAGCTCGTTGATCACGGCTTCGGTGAAACGAGAGCCAATCTTGTAACGGAGCGCGTTGTTCTGAAACGCCGGAACAGCAACCGTCTTGATTCGAGAGGGCAGCTGGTTTTTCGTAACAGGTTTATAGCAGTCGGCAAATCCAGAGACGAACAGAAAAACGATTAGGTACAAAGGAAGGCGTAAAAGCTTGGGCATCGAAAGTCCTTTTCAGGTTAGTGCGGGTGCGGAATCAAGTGGGGATTCTCTCGCACGACCGCAGCTTAGGCAAGCAGTGAACTTGCTTACCTACTCGCGCGAACCACCTCCGGCGGCGGCTTTAATTACGTTAGTCACTCGCACGGTCTCAACAGCAGCTTTCACATCATGTACTCGAATGATGTGAGCTCCTCGAAGAACGGCAACGGTCACCGTAGCCATTGTTCCGTGCAGGCGTTCGTTTGCAGGCGCGCCGTCCAGAATCCTGCCGAGGAAGGACTTGCGCGACGTGCCAATCAAGATAGGAAGATCCGGAAACGACGAACCGAGTTGATCGAGTTTCGTGATCAGTTCGAGGTTTTGCTCCTGGCTCTTGCCGAATCCAATGCCCGGATCAATGACGATTGACCTGCGGTTTACGCCTCGACGCTCTGCTATAGCGATGCTCCTGCTCAGACTGGTAGTTACTTCCTGCATGATGTCTTTCACAGGCTGGAGATTGTGCATGGCGCCGGGTGTGCCGCGTGAATGCATGAGAACCAAACCGGCTCCAGCTGTCGCCGCGACGTAAGCTACATTCTGATCGAACCTCAAAGCTGAGACGTCGTTGATAATTGCTCCGCCAGCGTCCAATGCCGCGGCGGCTACCAGCGCTTTGGTGGTATCGATCGAAATCGGAACCGAGATCCGTTTTGCCAATTCACGAATGACCGGAATCACACGTTGGATCTCTTCTTCCGCACCAACGATTGTTGAAGAACCCGGTCGAGTCGACTCGCCCCCGATGTCGATGATATCGGCACCGTCTGCAACCATCTGCTCTGCATGTGCTATCGCTTTATCTGGGGAAAGGAATAGCGCTCCGTCACTGAAGCTGTCCGGAGTGACATTGAGCACGCCCATGATCAGAGTGCGGGTAATGGGAATATTTCTTCCGCGGATATCCCAGGTTAAAGCCATGCTCAGATGATAAGGCGAAGCAAGTGAGAAGCGAAACCGAGGAAGACAAAAACCACAGAACCATCAAAACCATTTTCCATTTCCCATTGTACATTTACCATTTTTCATTTGGTCTTCCGCGATCTCAATCAACAACCTGAGATCGAAGAACGAATGGCAAATGGAAAATCTACAATGGCAAATGGAAAATGTTTTTGGTCCTACCATGCTCTAAATGGAAGAGGGGAGAACAGATTGCCTGTTCTCCCCTTCGTACTTTCGCGTCTCAGCTCTTTTAAGCTGGAGCGGGATTGCCTCCGGTTATCGGCGGCAGGATTGGTTTCAACGGTTTCGACGAAGGCTCCTTGAGTTGTGGTCGATCCTCGCTGCCTCCCGAGTCGATCTCGTGGCTGTCGTCATCCAGCGGTAAGCCGGCGACTATGCGACGAATCTCAACTCCATCAAGCGATTCTCGCTCAAGTAAGCATTCGGCGAGGCGAATGAGAGTGTCTCGATTGTCTTCGATGATTCCTTTCGCGCGCTTGTACTGAGCCGTGATGATCTTCTTCACTTCAAGGTCGATCTTGATCGCCGTGTCTTCCGAGAAATCTCGGTGTTGAGCGATTTCACGACCGAGGAATATCTGCTCTTCCTTCTTGCCGAAGGTCAGCGGGCCCATTTCAGACATGCCGTACTCGCAAACCATCGCTCGTGCCAACTCAGTAGCACGCTCGATGTCATTTGCAGCGCCTGTCGTGATGCTCCCAAGAAAAGTATCTTCCGCAATACGTCCACCCATTAGAATCGAAATCTGACCGAGCAGGTATTCTTCCGTGTAGTTGTGACGGTCACCTTCGGGAAGCTGCTGCGTCACGCCGAGGGCCATTCCACGAGGAATGATAGTGACCTTGTGAACCGGGTCGGCATTCGGCACCTTCAAACCGACAAGAGTGTGTCCGGCTTCGTGATAAGCCGTGACGCGCTTCTCCTCGTTTGAGATCACCATGCTCTTCCGCTCAGCACCCATGAGGACCTTGTCCTTAGCTAACTCGAAGTCGCCCATTGCAACCAGCTTCTTGTTGTAACGCGCAGCATTAAGAGCAGCTTCGTTAACAAGATTTGCAAGGTCGGCTCCGGTAAACCCAGGAGTGCCTCTGGCAATCACGCTGATATCTACGTCTTCTCCCAGCGGAATCTTCCGTGTGTGAACTTTGAGGATGCCTTCACGTCCGCGCACATCGGGACGAGAGACCACGACTCGACGATCGAATCGGCCAGGTCTTAGCAATGCCGGATCGAGAACGTCTGGACGGTTGGTCGAGGCGATCAGAATCACGCCATCATTGGATTCAAAGCCATCCATCTCGACCAGCAGCTGGTTCAACGTCTGTTCCCGTTCGTCGTGACCACCGCCAAGGCCGGCACCACGATGTCGGCCCACAGCATCAATCTCGTCGATGAAGATAATGCACGGGGCATTCTTCTTTCCTTGTTCGAAGAGATCGCGTACGCGAGAGGCACCAACACCAACAAACATCTCTACGAAGTCCGAGCCTGAGATTGAGAAGAAGGGAACGTTCGCCTCGCCGGCGATAGCACGCGCCAATAGGGTCTTTCCGGTTCCCGGCGGGCCCATCATCAAAACTCCCTTCGGAATTCGGCCGCCGAGCTTTTGAAACTTTTGAGGTTCTTTAAGGAACTCGATTATCTCTTGCAGCTCTTCTTTTGCTTCTTCGACTCCTGCAACGTCTTTGAACGTAACTCGCTTTTGCTGGTTATTGAGTAGCTTGGCTCGAGACTTACCAAACGACAGAGCTTTGTTGCCACCAGACTGCATCTGGCGCAACATGAAAATCCAGATAGCTATGATGAATAACAGTGGGGCCCAGGTGATGAGCATCGGCCAGAGATAACTGCTGCTTGGCTCTTCTTCAACCTTGGCTACGCGAGGCTTACCTGTTTCCGGAGCAACTTCGCGAGCAGCCTTCATCAAGTCATTCTTAGCCGTCTCGTTGGTAAGTTGGACCCGATACTGCTGGCCTCTATTGTCGACTGCAACCGTCTCACTCTGCTTGACGGTCAGTGACACCAGTTCATTATTTCGAATCTTATAATCGATTGTGGTGAGATCGACATCGGTCGAACTCGCGCCGCGAGGATTGACGAGCTTGTAGATCAACAATGCGCCCGCGATAATCAGTAACCAAAAAACTATTTGTCTAGCAGTAGAACTCAATGTCATCAACGCCTCCGATGCTCGATAATACCTTATACCTGCATCTTTTGTCGCTCTGGCCGTTTCACTCTTAACTGCTGCTTAGCCTCGGCGAACAATCTCATCAACAGCAGCCTGTTTTTGATGCCAACGCGAAATCTCAGGTTGTGCAAACGCGAGCATCACTCAAAAGTCCAGCCCTTTTGAAATCAACCGTTTGTACGATCCGTCCTTCCAAAGAACAGTGCCGGGTCGAAGTCGGGAAACTGAAAAACCGCCGTCGGGTACGCGGCGGTGTGATCGACCTTGGATTCTAGATACTGCCGATCCCTTTTTCAACCTTTTTTGACAACCAGTTCAAGCTGACCTTTCACCCGCCGAACTCTAGTTCCATTTGGCAATTCAGCCACTCGTCCACCTTTGTTTCCTTCCAAGAGGCTTTCTACGGCGAGAAGATGCACCCGCTCGATCCGCAGAAGGTCGCCCCGGCCGTTCGAAAGCCACTGTCGCAACGCCCTCCTCCGGAGTGCCGATGGCGCCTGGGCGAGCACATTTACGTCAAGAGCAGGGGGTTCGGTTCTGCCTTTGTCGGTCGGGTCTCTGCGGGCACGCTCAAGGAGCTGAGCGGCATCGTGACCCAGACTCTCACTGTCCTCACGCAACAAGCTGGCGGTTCTGGACAATGTTTCAACGATCTTATTGTTAAGCGATTGCATGACGGGCAGGAGCTGTTGCCGGACCTTTACCCGCGCAAACTTCTCATCGAGATTCATTGCGTCGACGAGAAACTCGACGCGCTTGCGTTTACAGTAGGCTTCGGTGTCCGCCCGGCGAGCCCAGGAAAGCAGCGGTCTAACAACCTGAATTTCCGAGCCTGAGCTGATTGGTCGCACGGGTTCCATACCGCTAAGTCCTTCGCTGGCGCTGCCGCGAACAAGCCGTAAAAGGATTGTTTCTGCCTGATCATCCATTGTGTGAGCTACAAGGACGTGCCGGGCTTTCTTTCTTTTTGCCGTTCGCTCAAGAAATGCATAGCGAGCCTTACGGGCGGCCTGTTCGAGGTTCTCTTCGTCTGCAAGCTTCTTGACGTCAGCTCGTCCAATTACATCCGAGTACCCAAGCTTTTCCGTCAGTTCTGATACCAGGCGAGCATCGGACCGGCTACCTTTCCTCAGCCGATGATCGAGGTGCGCTACCACCACATCAATTCTCAATTTGCCAGCATTCGTTAGTTCGTTGAGCGCCAGGAGCAGCGCGGTCGAGTCAGCTCCACCGGAAACAGCTACAATCACGGGTGTTTCAGAGATTGGCAGTCTCAGCCTCCGCCACTCTGCCAAAACGCCGGCAGCGAAACGGTCCAGTCGTTCGAGTCGTCTTCTTCGCGCTTGCATGGCAAGAGATTACACGAAGCCTTGAGCGCCACAAATCTCGCGATTGCGGTGTATTTACTTAGGAGCCTTCCCAACCAAAGGAGCAAAACATGAATAGCCTTGAAAACCGCCTTAAGCGGCATCGTCCTTCTAACGTTCAATTCCTTAGACTCCTGGGAGTTACGGCAGTCCTCATCATGTCGTGGGCGTGTTACCCCGCAACGGACACGACTCTTTCCAATCCGCAGAACTCCACCGTCAATCAATGGCTAATCGAGTTTCGACCCGGAGAACAGCGGATCCAGCTAACAATGCGCTACTCACGAAAGCGCGAGGATGGGTCTCGTGACGGATCGTGGTCGTCGGACACCAGTTTTTCTCTTGCTCCTGATCACCTGGTGGGACTGACGCGTGAACAGGCGATGTCCACCGGAACACAGGTCCACTTCCAATTGAAGCGCGACGCAGGAACTTTCAATTTCGATGGTTGGTTCAAGGAAGGAAATGGGTCCGGCCACTTCACCTTTGCCCCGAACTCATCTTTTGGATCAGAGCTTAACAAGCTCGGCATAGGCACACCGTCCGAAGAGCAACAGTTTTCGCTGGCCCTTCACGATATTGGGTTTGCTCTCATCAACGAACTTAAGGCGCAGGGATACGAGCGGCCAACGCTTGAGCAGCTAGTGAAGATGGGCGAGCACGGCGTAAGAATGGACTACGTTCAAGGTTTGAAGTCGATTGGTTATTCGGTCCAGTCAGTTGATTACCTGATCAAGATGCGGGACCACGGCGTTAGCTTGAATTTCATTCGTGAGCTCGCGGCCTTGGGCTACAAGGGTATTTCACCTGAGGATCTCATTCGAACCAGAGATCATGGTGTCTCTGCCTCGTATATCAACGAGTTTGTCGCCGCTGGGTATCCGCAGCGTTCACTTGAGGAATGGATCACACTGCGTGACCATGGCGTGAACGCACGTTTCGTCAGCGAGATGGAAGCGCTCGGGTATTCGCGTCTGCCGGTTGAGGAACTCCGCAGGCTGAGGGATCACGGTGTCAATGGCGAGTTTGCTGGCGATATGAAGAAACTGGGCTATCAACTCACTACAGATCAGCTCGTCGCGCTCAGGGATCACGGCGTTAACGCGCAGTTTGTTCAGGAGATAAAGAAACTCAGCTTCGAAAATGTGCCGGTCGACCAACTTATTCGGCTACGTGACCACGGCGTCAGCGCATCATTTATCCAAAAGATGAGGGACAGAGGCTATACGAACTTATCCCTTGACGAGTACGTGGAGCTCCGAGACCGCGGCACCCGCGAATGAGAGAAGTTGCGGGTCGGGAAGGGCCGCAAACCAAAGCCATTTACCATTTGAGATTGTACATTTGCCATTTTCCATTTGTATTCCGTTGCGAATGAGTTGGCTGGTCTAACTCATTACTTGCTGAGGTGCCAATGGAAAATGGCAACTGTACAATCTCAAATGGTAAATGGCTTTGGTTTCCCAGGTAATCGCGGTACTTGGCCCCATCTCCCTACTTGACATCCCACCATCCAGCCATTACTACTTGCAGGCATCTAAATCGGGGTCAAAACGCTCTAACGTCTTCTCCCAGAAATCTGTATTTGAGGTCAGTTTGATGAAATTAAGAAAACTTTTGTGTGCCCTGGTACTGGCGATTTTAGCGCTTCAAGGCTTACCCGCTTTCGCCGACGAAGGGATGTGGCCGTTCAATAACATCCCAAGGGCTGAGATCAAGCAAAAATACAAGTTCGAGATCACAGACGATTGGCTTAAGAAAGTCCAACTGGCCTCCGTCCGCTTTAACAATGGGGGATCCGGTTCGTTCGTTTCTCCCAACGGCCTTGTACTGACGAACTATCACATTGTTGAAGATATTGTCGGCGAATTAAGTAGCGCCGAAAAAGACTACGCCAAGGAAGGCTTTGTCGCTCATAGCCTCGCTGAGGAGATGAAAGCGCCGAACCTCGAGCTCAATGTGCTTCAGAGCCTTGAAGACGTTACAGACAAGGTCAACGCAGCTGTGAAAGAAGGCAGTACTCCTGCTGAAGCAAACGCTGCACGGCGCGCCGCCATTTCAGCTATCGAAGCCGAGTCTTTAAAAGCAACGGGACTCCGCAGCGACGTCGTCACTCTTTATCAGGGAGGCCAGTACAGCCTCTATCGCTACAAGAAATACACGGACGTCCGACTCGTGTTTGTTCCTGAATTTCAGGCAGCGTTCTTCGGCGGAGATCCTGACAATTTCAACTTCCCACGATTCAACATTGACATGGCGCTGGTACGCGTCTACGAAAATGATAAGCCTGTAAAGGTTGAGAACTACTTCCAATGGTCCAAGACTGGAGCTAAGGAAGGAGATTTGGTTTTCGTGACGGGCCACCCGGGTTCAACTTCCCGTCTGAACACTGTCGCGCATCTCGAGTTCTTACGTGACACGGCCATACCGCTGCTTCTTCAAATGCTCGAAAGTCGTCGCGACGTTTTGAAGCAGTACATGGCGAAGGGCGAAGAGGAAACTCGCCGCGGCCAGAATGAGCTAAACAGCATTGAGAACGCAATCAAGGTCTACAAAGGTCAACTCGAAGGTCTGAAGGATCCGAAGCTCCTTGCCAAGAAGCGAGGGGCTGAACAGGCATTGCGTGCTTCGGTAAATGCCGATCCCAAAAAGCAGCAGATGTATGGCGACGCATGGGATGCGATTGCGAAGGGCCGCGGTGGACAGAAAGCCTACGAGCGAGACCGCCGCTTCCTCGAACTGAACGCCGGCTTCTATACGCAATACTTTGATGCCGCGAAGGCTATCGTACGGCTCGTCGAAGAAAGCGCTAAGCCTAACGGTGAACGGTTGCCTGAATACACTGAGGCTCGCCGAACAACAGTCGAAGCAGCACTGTTGGCTCCGCCGACCCTATACGACGATTTTGAGAAATTGAAGCTAGCTAGTTCATTGGCTCTCTTGCAGCAAGTCTATGGGCCCAACGATCCAATCACGCAGCGAGTGTTGATGGGCAAGACGCCTCAAGCTCGCGCTGCTGAACTGATCGATGGCACGAAGCTTAAGGATGTAGAATTTCGAAAGCAGCTTATTTCAGGTGGACCAAAGGCAATTCAGGAATCGAATGATCCGATGATTCAGCTTGCTTTAAGCATCGACAAAGAAGCACGTGCGGCGCGCAAGCGTTACGACGAAGAGGTTGTTGCTGTCGAACGTGCCAGCTACGCCAAGATTGCGCGAGCGCTGTTCGAAAAGGAAGGTACGGGCCTGTACCCTGATGCCACCTTTACACTTCGTCTGTCGTACGGAGCAGTCAAGGGTTACAACGAGAATGGAAAATGGGTACCTCCCTTTACAACGTTGGGTGGGCTTTACAACCGTTCTCAAAAGTTCCAGCAGAAGTTTCCGTACAATCTGCCGCCGCGTTGGGTAGCTAAAGAGAAAGCGATCAATGCCAGCACTCCGTTTAATTTTGTCAGCACGAACGACATCATTGGCGGTAACAGCGGCTCGCCAACGATCAATCAGAACCGCGAGCTTGTTGGTCTGATCTTCGACGGCAACATCCAATCGTTGGTCGGCAACTTTGATTACGACGAGTCGGTCAACCGGGCCATCTCGGTTGACGTTCGTGCGATGTTGGAAGTGCTGCGGAAGGTTTTTGACGCGAATGATGTGGCGGATGAGCTAATGGGAGTCACTTCAAAGTCGAAAGCTGCAACCACCAGCGCTGACTAGGACGAACGTAGAGGACCAGCGGACCGCATAAGCCGCGGATAAACGCGGATCAGCCGGCAAGAAGGCTAACACCTCTTCAGCTTCTGATCCGTGAATCCGCGGTTTATTTTTCATTTAAAGGTGTTTGGGTGTGAGCCGGCAAAAAATTATGTAGAACACAGCCGTCAATCAGCTTATTCTCTACGAAGACTTTCTCTTCCGCGAGAGGGTACCTTTTTCTGAGTAAGGACGGTTTCCCATTTGTCTTCCGACCTGATGGACATCAAGTCCGATCCTCTAGACCACGTTATCCGAACTGTGATGAATCTGCTGGCAGGGCGTGACGCCGATCTGTTAGTACTCGATTCGCGTGACGCCACCATACGTCAGACGGTGGCTGCTGAACTGCTCACCGCCAGCCTGGACGCAGATGCCTCAAGACAACAACGTGCCCGCGAGCTGTTCATCAAACATGGCTACTTCGACGACGCAGTCCGCAATCTTCGAGATGCTGAATCGAGCGCGGACCGCGCTTTGGCTGCACAAAACCTGGGCCTGCTTGGCAGTCGTTTGGCTACGACGCAGCTAATCGCCGCGCTATTCGATCCAGCCGTCGAGGTGCGTGAAGCCGCGACAGCCGCACTTACTCAAATCCAGGATCCGTCTGTGATGATTGGGCCAGGTCCGGATCTCACCGACGACGATCGCAAGAACTTACTTGGGCCAGACATTCAGCAACTCATTGCCGAAGAGACTACGATCCACAGAAACATAGCGAACCTCGAAGGCAAGCTTAACGAGGTTATGTCTGAACGAGCGCGTCTTGTGAGATTGGCGCAATCAAGTGCCGCTCGCGAAGCAACTCTTAGATCTGAAGCACAAGAGTTCAAAGAGCTCGAAGCAGCTGCATCTACACAGGCCGAAGCTGAAAAAGCAAAAAGGCTCGAAGCGGAAAAAGAATCGATGCAACTGGCCGACGACATGTTGCGACTGCAAAGTGAGCTCGAAAGCCTGAATCGCTCAGCTGCAGAACTAGCCGATGAGCGCACGCGAGTTGGTGCCGCGCGATTGGAACAAACCGAACGAGCCCGAGTTGCAGCGCAGCAGGTTTACGATGCCGAGCTGGCACGCCTCACCAGCGAAGAACAACGATTGGAGCAGGCGTGTGGAGAAGTAGCGCGCCATCGAGCAGAGGTTGAACGAGCGCGAGCGGAAAGCGATGCGCAAGCGGCAGAGCTCAGAAGGCAGCACGAGCAATTGACTGCAGCAGCTGAAGCGAGAATGCGCGAGGCGGAACAATCGAGACAGCGACTGGAAACGGAGCGATTACAGATTGAATCTGGGCTCGCTCAACGTTTGGAAGAGGCACGGCGTTTGGTCGGTGACGCGGAAGCGCGACTAGCTGAACAGCATCGTCTTGATGAAGAGGCCCGACAACGCGTTGCAGAAGCAGAGAAGCGCATGGCTGAGCTTGCGGATGTTTGCAGGCAAAGGCAAGGCGAAGAAAAAAGGCTCGCGGACGAAGAACAATCAATTCTTCGGGAGCTGGAACGGCTCACAACTGCCGAGGCTGAAGCGAGGAGGAGAATCGAGCACGCCGAAATGAAACGCCGCTCATCGAACGAAGCGCAACGCCAGGCTGACGAAGCGGCGATTAAGCTTGAGGCCGAGGCGCATCTACGTGCCGTTGAAGAAGAGCATGCTCTCGCTAAGCTCGAAGCGTTGAGACGTACAGTGGCCGCGGAAGTGCAGATGCGTTCTGATCAGGAAAAGCGCATCAAGGAAGAGATCGCAGGACTGCAACAGCTCGCCGAAGAAGAACGGCACCGGCTTGACGAAGAAACACAGCGGCGAGTTCAAGCTGAGCTTCGTTTACAGCAAGAGCGAGAGCGGTTCAAGGCAGAGGCCGCGGCACGGTTGAAGGCAGATGCGGAATACGAACGTCTTAAGCAGCAATCACAGCCTCCCGACAAGGCACAAGCTGGCTCGGCGACCGAAGCTGATGTCGAGATGCGGGCCTCAGCTCCGCGTGTGGTCGAAAACTTCATCGTAGCTTCTACCAGTCCTGAGGCTATTCGGTCAGATCTCTTAAGCGATGATCCAATGAAGCGTGCCGCGGCTCTCGCGGGTCTTGTGCACATCGAAGGCAAGGATGCGTTTGGCAAGATTGTTTCAGCTTTCGATGACGAGTCGCCCGCTGTCCGGAATGCCGCAGCTCTCGCGTTGCTCAAGATTGACGAAGAACGGCCTGTCGAATGGTTTACGACGGCTTTTGAGGAAGCTTCTGAGGAGCGACGACGCAACATTGGATTAGCGATCGCGGGTTCCGGTCTTGCAGCCGAAGCGGTGAACAGCCTGAGTGGTGGCACGCGCGAAGATACCTACAACGCTCTATGTGTGCTCTTTCTGATGGCGAAGACTGGTGAAGTGGAACCTTTGGTGAAGGCGATCGAAAATCACAAGGATCTGGAAGTTCGACGCGCCGCGATCAGGTTGCTGACCTTAAGCGGCCAATCAGAAATTGCTGACGCGGCTGTGAAGCGCCGATTAAATGGTTACCCTAGCCCTACAGTGTCTTAGACTCACAGAAGAAAAACCATTTACCATTTGCCATTGTAGATTTGCCATTTTCCATTTTGCTTAATCTCGTAGGCCTTAATTACCGAGGCCAAGGGAAGAAAGGTAAGGCCTCTGAAGGCCAGCAAAATGGAAAATGGCAAATCTACAATGGCAAATGGTAAAGGTTTTTTCGTCGTCACAATGAATTGGTTGACTTGAACTATTGTTATGAGGGTTGTTGGTATAACCCGAGCACATTGCCGCCCGGATCGCGGAACCTCGCAGTTATTTCCGGAGCATCGGCGCCGATGGGCTGTACTATCTCGCCTCCGTTTGCCTTAACTTTTTCGACGGTGGTCTCGACGCTGTCCACCATGATGTAGATCAGCAGTCCCGGACTTGCCATCGGCGGGCGATTAAGGACCCATGTACCACTTACTTCACCGACGCCATCGTCAAAAGCCGTAGACCCATTTCCTCGTTTTCTAATTCGCCAACCGAACACTTTTTCATAAAACTCAGCAGAGCGCTGAATATCATTAGCGGGAATTTCGACGTAACAGATTTTACCGTTTCCGTAGTTGGGCATGAGTAGTTTCTTTAGGTGCTTGATTGCTGTCCCTGCTGAGCAGTCAGCGGAACTCCGCGCAGTACTTCAGTAACAGCATTCGAATTCATGAAAGACCATCGCAAAATTTCGTCGTCCACATTTTCCGCGATCGAATTGATAATAGCCGCGGCTTCAGCGAACGCAGCACGCGCACCAGCCTGGTCTCCGGCTTTCAACTTAAGATTTGCATAGTCTGCATAGACCTTCCATGCAACGACCGGGACCGGGTACCGCTTTAGTTCGTTCAACGCAGCATTAATCTGCGCCTCAGCTTCGACGAGATCTCCTTCATCGAGCGCTGCCTGAGAAAGAAACCTGTACGCCACTGCTATGTATTTGCGCACTTTATGCTCACGAGCAGTCTCGAGTAGCCCAAGCGAAAACTGCCGGCCCTTCACAGGATCTCCCTGTTTAAGCCAGTGATGAGCGGTTGCTGCCTGCAACCGAATGTTGTAACGCCAGCGAAACCAGGCGTCGCGCGCAAAGATGTCGTGCACCTCATGAAAAGCGGAGACAGTTTTGTCGCTGTCACCCGCTTGCGTGAAGTCGATACCGAGGTTGATCAGCGAATTCGCTTCTGCTTCGAGAACATGGTGCTCGCGAGCGATCTCGACGCCCTCTCGATCGTATTTCAGCGCTCCCTCAAAGTCCTGCAGTTCGCGGCGTATCCAGCCGATGCAATTGGGCATGCGCGGATACCAGAATCGGTCGCCGTTATTCCTTGCCTTATCAATTGCCGCATGAAGCGTAGCCAGCCCAGCTGTCATTCTGCCGAGGTTTCCTTCGGATAAACCGCGGAAGAACAGGGATGTCAGGAGCAGAAATCCATCGCGTAGCTCGATAGAAAGTTTGTAGGACTCGGCAACCAGCTTCAGGCACTGTTCATACTCGGTTTGAAAGAAGTGAAGGCAGCCGCGCCACGTCAAACCTGTCACCAATGCAGGTTTGTATTCCAGTCGTCTCGCGGTACTGATGATTTCATCGAGCACGGCTTCGGCCTCCGGCAGCTCGCCATAACAGAGGTGCTTCATCGCCACTAAACACATCGTATCAAGACGTAGGGTTTCGCTTCCGGCTCGTTCGGCGACTTCAAGAGCTTCGATGGCGCGTGCTTCTGTTTCCTCGAGCCGATGGGAAAAGAAAAGGCTCATGGTCATCGCGTTCAAAGCTGCTGACTGCTGCTCCAACGATTCCAGCTTGCGCGCCTTTTCCAGCATCGAGTTGAAGTCGTGCACCGCCTGCGGAAAGTTACTGATCATGTGATTCACTGTTCCGCGCTTTTGATAAAGGGACATTAGTATTTCGGTCGGCTCTTCCTCAAAAGTTTTCTTCACAAGGCTCAATGCCTGACTGTAGTGACGCTCGGCTTCAGTGAACGCGAAGAGCTTAGTCGCATTGTCTCCCGCATGGGTGAGGTACTCGACTGCACGTGGAAAATCGCGACCGCGCTCAAAATGAATCGCCAACGGTGCTGCTATCTGCGTAGCTCGTTTGCGATAGTGATCCACAAGCTTTTCACCAGCCTGTTTGTGCAGCTGGATCCGCCGCTTGTTGACGAGATCCCCATACAGGAAGTTCTGATAAAGCGCGTGAGAAAACCGGTAACGAGTCGCTATTGCGCCGTCAGGTAGTTCTTCTTCGCCGAGTGTTTCGACTAGCCGGTGTGTCTTTTCAAGTTGCGAGAGACGCTCTTCCAAATCGATCTCATCCACCCCGAGCAGCGACGCCGCGACCGTTGATAGAAACTCCGTACCCTCAATGCTGCAGTATTGAAGAGTACGGCGATCTTCCTCTGCGAGCGCGTCAATCTTCTTGCTGATCATGCTGCGAACACTCTCAGGAGCTTCCAGGTTCATCTCTGACAGCGGCCGGGCAATCGACCATCTTCCGTTGTTCTTAACAATGTCGCCGCGTTCGGCCAAATACTGAATTAGGTTAGTTGCGAACAGCGCATGGCCTTCCGTCTTTTCATGGATCAGCCCACCCAGCTCGCTTGGAAAATCGTTTGGCGCAAAGACTGCATTGAGATATTCAACGATGTGTTGCCGGCTCAACGATCCGAGGGCAATCTCCTCGCACAGCTTATGTGCCTGCATTTCAGCCTTGTAGCTCTTAAGCGGGTGATTGCTGACTTCGATGTCCTCTGGCCGAAATGTTCCGATTAATAGCAAACGTTGATTTCCGATGCGCTGGCTGAGATGACGTAGCAGGTCAACGCTGGAAGGATCACCCCAATGCAGATCTTCCAGAAGGATGACGACGGGTGACGCTGCCGCCAGGCTGCCCAGTGCATCACCCATCTCGCGCATCATTCGCTCTTTGGTAGCACCAATAGTTTCTTGCTGTAGTTTTTCCAGTGAGCCGGTGGTCGTAGCAAACGCCGTCGGTAATTCCATGCACCACGTTGGCGCGTGGGTTCGCAGCACTGCTCCGACACGCTCGCGGCCGGGACCGTTGAGGAGCGCGCCCATTGCGTCCAGGAATGGCAGGTAGGCTTCACCGGTACCGTACTGTTCAACGCAACGACCACGAGACATCAGCAGAGTTGGAAACTGCTTCCGCGAGCGACGCAGGAATTCGTCCGCAAGCGATGTCTTACCCACTCCTGGTCCACCGGTCAGAAAGAACAGACGCCCAGTGCCTTCCGTAGCTTGTTTCAAGGCAGCTCCGAGCTTTTCCAACTCTGCTTCGCGTCCCACGAACAGCGGCGCCGATGTATCGCTGAAGTCGGGATCGCAGATAATCGGAACACCTGCCCAGCTGCCTGTCAAACTTGCTCGTAATGATTGGAGCGATATCGCCAACTCCTGGGCGGTCTGGTAGCGTCGCTCCGGATCTTTGGCAAGAGCGCGCTCGATGATGAGATCGAATTCTCTTGGAAGCTCCGGCCGAAGCTTGCTCGGTGGGGTAGGCTCAACCGCGGCGATAGCATGCATGACCGCAAGCATGCTTGGTCCCTGAAATGGAATAGTTCTGGTCGCCGCCTCATAAAGCACTGAACCCAACGAGAAGATGTCCGACCGTGAATCTACAGAGTGGCCACGTGTCTGTTCCGGTGACATGTAGGCGGCCGTGCCCAAAACGGTTCCTGAGTCAGTGAGATTGGCAAGTGTGGGCGCCTCGTTCGCCGGTTGATCCACGACTGTCCGAACGAGTTTCGCCAGGCCGAAATCGGTCACCTTCGCGTGACCGCGAGGTGTCACCAGGATGTTCGCCGGTTTTATATCGCGATGCACCAGATTGACTGTATGGGCTGCGTGCAGCGCTTCAGCCACCTGTATGCCGAGCTCGAGCAGTACGTTTAATGGCAGGGCGCCCTCACTATCCATCCGCGCCTTTAGAGTTTCTCCCTCGACAAACTCCATCACGATGAAATCGAAACCTTCGCACTCTTCAATCGAATGGACCGTCACGATGTTTGGATGGCTGAGGGCGGAAGCAGACTGGGCTTCCTGCAGAAAGCGTCGGCGAGCAATGACGCTTTCGCTAGCTGACGGCGGTAATAGTTTGATAGCTACATTGCGGCCGAGCTTCGTATCTTCCGCCCTGTAAACCTCACCCATGCCACCCTGGCCGATCTTGTTAATGATCCGGTAATGCAACAATCTGCGTTCGGGATCGAGGGAACTCATAACAGCTCCGAAGGTCTCTGGCAGCGCATAAGACGAGGATGCGCCGGTTGCTATTCACGTCGGGTCCAAAAATGTGTGCGGCATAATAACCGAGGACGATGGTTTTGCGAAGGTAATAACTAGCCGCGTTTATCCGCGGTGGGGTTTCTCCTACAGAGCCGCTTTCAGCCGGGATTCCAGATGTTCGCGGCGGCTGCGGCTGAGTTTGAGCTGAGTTCCGTCTGCCAACACGATCATGTAGTCGCCGTTGAAGTGAGGGTAGAGCTCCTTGATTCGATCCAGATTGACGATAATCGAGCGATGAATCCGTACGAATTGCTGTGGGTCAAGTCGAGATTCGAGATCGTGCATCTTTTCGCGCAGCATGTGCGACTTGCGCCCGATATGAAGCTTTGCATAGTTACCGTCGGCTTCAATCCAATCGATTTCGTGGACGTTCAGCAGGATGACGCGATTAGTGAGCTTGATCATCAGCCTCGTCAGATAAGTTTTCTCCTGCGAGAGTAATTCCTTTGCAGTCAATCGATCCTGAAGCAGCGCGAGTAATTTCTTTGTGAGCTTGTCCATCTCGCGCTGTTCGATCTGATTTTTTGCGGTCTGCAGCGCTTTCTGAAATCGCGCATCATCGAAAGGCTTGAGCAAGTAATCGAGTGCATGTACCTCGAACGCCTTGAGAGCATACTGATCGAACGCGGTGACAAAGACTATACAGTTGATCTGCTCGGCGCCGACCTGTTCGAGCACATCGAAGCCATCCATTTCCGGCATTTGGATATCCAGGAAAATCAAGTCGGGTGTGAAATTACGAATTGCAGCAATCGCTTCCTTTCCATTGCGACACTCACCGATGATGTCGACCTGCGGATCTCGTTCGAGCAGAAGACGAATGTTCCGGCGCGCCAGCGGCTCGTCGTCGACGATTAGTGTTTTGATTCGGTCAGACATGTTGTTTACGAGGCGAGGCGATACGGTATTTCGACGATTACCTCCACACCACCGTCATCACGATTTCGAATATCAAACTGGTGGTCGTCGTTGTAAAGCTGTTCCAGGCGTGCTGCGGTATTCGCGAGTCCAATTCCTTTGCTGCTCGCTAACTGCCAGTTTGGAGGCAATCCCGCTCCGTTATCGTAAACGGTCAGTTTCAACGAGCCATTCACGGCACGAGAGCGAATGCCAATCACACCTGAAGCTACGCTCCGGCCGAACCCGTGACGGAGTGCATTCTCTGCCAATGGCTGAAGGATCAAATTCGGAACGAGAGCGCGAGTTGTCTCTGGTGCAACATCAATCTCAATCGTTAGTCGATCAGAAAATCGCATCTGCTGAATGTTCAGATAGAGTTGGATGAAATTGAGTTCCTCTTTGAGTTGAACCTCCTGCCGGTCGGAGTGTTCAAGCGTATGTCGCAAAAGATCGCTCAAACCCACCAGCATGTCGATGGCGGCGTCGTTCTTGTGGTCGCGAACAAGCCCGACGATTCCGTTGAGCGTGTTGAATAAGAAATGCGGGTGTAACTGCATCCGCAGTGAATCCAGCTGCGCGTGGGCGAGCTGCACCTCGAGCTGGCTCGCCTGAAACTCGCGTTCGCGATACTTGGCGTAGTAATCAATCGCATAGCAGACGCCGAGGATGCCTCCATAAACCAGCAGGTTAGAGCCAAAAGATCCCTGGAGCCGGGACAAAAATCTTGGCCAGAATGTGATTGTGTTTTCACCGAGGTATGAAAATGGTCTGATCGCCATCGTGACCAGAGTCGTGGCAGCACTATGAGTCGCGGAAATCAGCAGAAAAGCAGGGATGTGAACAAGCAGAGCGCGTTTCCATCTCAGGTTGGGTGGAAACCGACGGCCTAACCACACTATGAACGGTGTAAGTATCGCCCAGACCAACCACATGAGGATTCCCCATGTGAAAATCCGAGCTGCGCTGTGATTCCCAGGTTCAGTGCGCACTTCGAGGTAGACTGGCCCGGCATAAATGAGTCCCAGCAACACCCAGACGCCGAGAACGCCGCCCCAGATGAGCCACGGCCTGCTGCGCTTCCGCGAGTCAGGCGCCTGGTAGACATATGTTGGAGAGTCAAGATTCTGCATTGAAGATCGATCGAGCTACAGCGTTCGGTGTTAACGTGCCTCTGATTTTACCGGAGATCGCTTCTCTTCGTACTTGGCGCGAGCACCATTCCACAAACGGGGCACTCGCCAGGATGCGTGTAAACCTGGTCATCACATTGAAACGGGCACGGAGGGCAAACGTAACCGGTTACTACCAGCCGCTCTCGATCCGCGAGCGGTGGTGTCGTATCTGGATTAGCAATCTCCCAGGCTGTCCCGAAGATCAGCCGAGTAACCCGAGCGAGGTGATCATAATCGATCGTAATCGGTTCATCCGACGTTTGATGATAATGCTCAGTCAACCCGCTCGAGAAATAGACGTACGGAACCAGCTGCGACTCGAAGCTCAATTGATCTGAGTTGAAACGGGGACCAGGAGTAAGCTCCAACTTTCCCTCGCGCAGCCGGTCATTAGCGCTGCGGCTTACTTCCAACAGATCTGCGGAAAGCTTCTCGTTACCGATAAGGTAGATGTAGTTGGTGCTCTTGTTTGGATGCTTCGGATCGAAGCCACCGACTCCATCCATCCTGTAGCCGCATCCATTTCAACAGCTTCATTAGGACTCTCCTTTTGCGAGAAAATTGCAGGTTGGGAAGGGCGGTTTACCCCGCTGACATTTCCGGGCTTCAATGCGGAGAGGTAAGCGGGGGTAAAACCGCCCTTCCTAACTGTGGAATGCAAAGTTGAGTAGTACGACGGGAGTCTAGTCAGTCGCAGCCAAGAGGGGTTGAACTAATCCGCGGTTTGACGGAATTCTGCCGCAGACCATCACTTTTTGGTGATGAGTTGAGAGAGGTCAGGGAAGACCGGATGGTTCGGTGGCCTTCGTTCTGCAAAGGTTAAACTTGTTTCACAAATTTGCCCTTAGCCACCCCCCTCGTGGTAATCTGTCGTTGCCCTATACACCTCATTGGAAAACAGCCTGGAAATCAACGATAGGGGTGTATATGACTACAGCAACAGCTCCTGCTGCTCCCACCATCCTTGTTATCGAAGATTACTCAGACACGCGCGAAATGCTGTGTCTGATACTTCGTAAAAAAGGCTATAACGTCATCGAAGCAGAAGACGGCCTCAAAGGGTTGTTACAGGCACGTAGCAGATTTCCGGACCTCATCATCATGGATCTAGCTTTACCCGAGATGGACGGAATTGAAACTGCACGACGTATTCACGAAAACCCTGAACTCTCAAACATTCCGATCTTTGCCGTAAGCGGCTATCTCACTAGAGACGTCGAATCGGATGTGCGAGCAGCCGGTTGTGTGGAAATGTTCAGCAAGCCTTACGACTTCGATTCGCTGCTCGAGTCAATCAACATGGCGCTCGGAATTCGTTAGCTACCGCAATTCAACGATGCTGCTCAGCACGGTATAGTATTGGTTGCGATGAATTTCAACGCGATTGATATTCTGCTGGTCGTAATCATTCTTCTGTGCGTCGTAAACGGATGGAGGCGCGGCTTCATCCTGGGTCTGCTCGATCTGGTGGGGTGGGTTTTGACCCTGCTCGCCGGGATCCGTTTCTATCGACCCGTAGCACAGTTTCTGGGGCCAAGAATCGACTTCTGGTCGCCGGTCTGGGATCAACCGCTCGCATTCATCTTATGTGCGTGCGCCGCCGGAGTGATCGTTCACCTCGTAGCGCACCTGATCCTCAGAAACCTGCCAAAGAAAATTCATGAACGAACCATCAATCAGTTGCTCGGTATTCTTACCGGTTTAGCAAACGGCTTCATCCTGGCCGCCATAGTGTCGGCCTTGCTGCTTGCGGTTCCTATCAGCGAAGGCTTGAGCGAGAGAATTCGCGAGAGTCCGCTCACGAATCGGCTGGCCGTTTACACCGAGCGAATCGAAACAGCACTCGTTCCTGTCTTCCGAGATGCGATCTCGCAGACTCTGAACCTCCTCACCATCCGGCCAGAATCAAACGAACGGGTTGAGCTGCCTTTCACAGTTGCGAAGCCACGACCGCGTCCGGATCTGGAAGCTGAAATGTTGCGGATGGTAAACAAAGAGAGAGCGGCAGCCGGTCTGAAACCTCTCGCGCCTGATCCTGAGCTTACTGAAGTAGCGCGGAAACACTCTGCGGACATGTTTGCGCGTGGGTACTTCGCTCATGTGACGCCGGAAGGTCGAGATCCTTTCGACAGGATACTGGCGGCGAGGATTACTTTCCGCACCGCCGGCGAGAACCTGGCTCTCGCGCCGACATTGCAGATTGCTCATACCGGTTTGATGAACTCGCCGGGACACCGCGCGAATATCTTGCACAAGGATTTTGGCCGCTGCGGCATCGGCATCATGGATGGTGGCGTGCGAGGACTGATGGTGACGCAGCTCTTCAGGGATTAACCCGTGCTTTCACTCGCTTCGTAAAGCGATCATCGGCTCAACTTTGGCTGCGCGTCGTGCTGGAAAATAACCAGCTAACAAACTAACTGCCGCCAGCAGCAGTGTCGGAATTAGAAATGCTCGCACATCCGTTGCGCTGACGCCGAACAGTAGACTGGCCATAAAACGAGTCAAACCCAAGGCCCCACCAATGCCGATGGTTACTCCTAATGCGACCAGCAGGAAAGATCTGCGAAGTATCATTTGCAGAATCCGGCCAGGTTGCGCTCCCAACGCCATCCGAATGCCGATTTCCCGTCGTCGCTGATTGACCGAGTAAGCCATCACCCCATACACGCCGATTGCGGCGAGAACGAGAGCGACTACGGCAAATATCGTCAGCAGAAACATGGCAAAACGTCGGCGCGCAAGTGCATCCGAAAGCCGGTCTTCCATTGATCTCACGTCGAACGCCGGCACGTCAGGGTCAAGCGCCTGAATTTCTCGCGTGATGCGCGCTGTCAATGGCGCTGGATCCGATTTTGTTCGCACCACCAGAAACATTGTGCCGATCGGAAGCTGATCGTGAGGGTGATAGATGCTGATCGGAGGCTCTTTGTCTACGCTGAATTCTTTCGAATCACGAACCACACCGACGACAGTGCGCCAAGGCTCCTCGTCACCTCGCTCCAGTCGTTTTCCAATTGGATCCGTGTTGGGCCAGAATCGTTGAGCCAGGTTCTCATTGACGATTACGGTTTCCTGAGCACCCTTGATGTCTCGCTGATCAAACAAGCGACCTCTTACCAGAGGAACTCCCATAGCCTGAAAGTAACCCGGGCTGACGAATCTTTCGTTGGACATGACAAAGTCCGCAGGGTTCTTCGGCACATAGCCCTCGATAGTGATTGGTCCCCAGGCAAGGGCAACTGAGCTCATTGGCAAAGAATAGCTCGTTCCCACGGCTTCTACCTCAGGCAACGCACTAATCCGTTCCTGAAACTGCTTGTAAAAAGATGAAACGGTAGGACCCTTGTACCGTGATGAGGGAAGAGAAATCCGAAATGACAAAACGTTGTGGGTGTCGAAGCCGGGGCTGGCGTTTAGAATTCGCTCATAACTTCTCAACAGCAGACCGGCGCCGATTAGCAGAACGAGCGAGAGTGCCACCTCAGCTACGACCAGTAGGTTTCTAAAGCGATGATGACTGGTTCCACTAGCCGACGTACGTCCTCCTTCCTTTAACGCTTCGTTCAAGTCAACGCGCGAGGCTCGTAACGCAGGAACCAAACCGAAAACGATTCCAGTCACCAGGGAAACGAAGAACGTAAAAGCGAGAACCCGGCCATCCAATCCGATTTCGTTCAATCTCGGAAGCGTCTCAGGGCCGGAAACGCTGAGCAGTCGCACAGCGATAAACGCCAGCAGCAGTCCAAACAATCCTCCTATCAAAGCAAGCAACACGCTTTCAGTCAGTAGCTGCCTGACCAGTCTGCTTCTACCAGCGCCAACAGCCGAACGAACGGCAATCTCTTTTTGACGGACCGCCGCACGTGCGAGCTGCAGATTCGCGACGTTGGCGCAGGCGATCAGAAGCACAAAGCCGACGGCTGCGAGCAAGATGAACAGCGGCTGTCGAATCTCACCCACGACCTGCTGTAACAATGGAACTACGCTGATCATGAAACCGCTGCCGGGAGGGTAGTTTTGAGGATACTGTTGCTTCATGCCGCTAACGATGCGGTCGATGTCGGCCTGCGCCTGTGCGAAGCTTACGCCGGGTCGCAACTTTCCGAAGATGTTGTAGTCCTCATGTGTTCGAGTCGTGCGCATTGTTTCCGGCATCGGCAGTGGCAGTAGCAACTCCGCATTGCGAATGCTGTTAACGGTCGGCATCACTTCGCGGTTTAAAGAGAAGTCCGGGCTCATGACGCCAACGATCGTGACGGAGTTACCGCTAAGGTTGAGTGTCTTCCCGATCACTGCAATGTCATTTCCGAAATGCCGTTGCCAGAATCCGTGACTCAAGATGGCGACCGGCGGCTTTCCCTGCAACTCGTCATCAGAGGAAAACAGTCGTCCGATCATTGGCTGCGCTCCCAGCAAGGAAAAGAGGGAAGAAGAGACGCGCGCACCTTCGACCCGTTCGGGTGTTCCTTGACCGATGAGGTTGAAGCTGCTGTCGATTGTCGCAGCAACTTCATCGAAGACCTGATTCTCAGCTTTGATGTCGAGGTAGTGGCCCGGTGAGAACCAGTCCTGCGCGACGTTCAGTCCCGGTGAGCGATTCCAAAGTATGACCAGTCTATCGGCGTCCTTGTACGCCAACGGTCGCAGCAGCAGAGCGTTTGTGACGCTAAAGATCGCCGTGTTCGCGCCAATGCCAATCGCCAGTGACAAAACTGCGACTGCAGTGAAGCGCGGATTCTTGAGGAGCTTACGCGCGCCGTAGAGAAGGTCCTGCTTAAACGTTTCCATTCGTCACCTCAGTCGTCAGTGGTCAGTGGTCCGTTATTCGTGTCGATTCCTGTGTTCGGTTTCGTGTTAATTCGTTGATCGGTTGGTCGCGACACGAGAACGATCCACGAAATGACACGAAACAAGGACACGAATTGACACGAACAACTGACGACTGACTACTGACGTGAAGAGTTCTTACTTTTGCAGCGGCTCAATCTTTTTCGCGCCGTAGAGTTCAGTAAACAGGAACTCAATTTTCCCGCTCTTGCCCGGAACAAAAACGATCTCATTTTCATTTTGTGAACCAAAAGTAAATTTCCGCTCGCCGCTCCTGGTCAGTTGGTACTGCTGGCCCTCGTACTTAACAAAAAGCATGTTCAGCGGTGACGAGCTGGTCCAGCTCGCTGAAGTCGGTCCCGGTTCGAGCTGGAGTTATCGGAGCTAAGGTATGAAGTAAAGAAAAGAGCAACAGAAAACGAGAGGCGTCGAATAGGTTACGGTTCTTATTATTCATGCTTCTCGAATAAGCGGAGCGAAGATGGACGAGCTCGATAGCTTGAGATTCGACTTCAAAACAACTGGAAATGCAATCGTGATGTTACGAAATGCATTCCACTGAAGGTTTCGGACAAGTCATCGAATTATTGGATCAGGCTCCAATACCACCAACGGGAGTTGGTGGATCGTTCATGCCCAGTCTACGAGTCGATTGTCCTGGTTCGTTGATATTCAGCTGAGTCGTGAGCTGCCGAGGGCTGCAGGCCGGATGTGAAGTGTCCACCAACTGCCGTTGGTGGTATTGCATTGACTGTTCGGGAACTCCAGAGTAGGCTCCGCGTGTAGATTCCCACGGTCCATCAGCTGCCGTTCCAAAATCAGCAGGAGGATTACTCACAATGGTCGGTCCTGTCGTTCGGCGAATCGCCAGCGTTGTCATCGCTGTTTTTCTGCTTACGCTAATCAGCTCGCTCAATGCAGCCGCGCAGCCCAAGAATGGAGCTCAACCGAAACAATCCGGCGACTCTGCTGCAGCCCTCGTGAACCAAGGTCAGGACTTAATAAGGACCCGTCAATTCAACGACGCCATTGAAGTCTTACGAAAAGCGATTGAGCTCCAACCAAATCTCGCGACAGCCCATGTTCAGCTCGGTATAGCTCTAATGGGCATCAATCAGCGCGATCAGGCGATGATTGAAATCAAGAAAGCCATTGAGCTCGATCCCAACGACCCGCGAGCTTACGTAGCACAAGGAAACATCGACTCGTCCATGCGTCGTTATGACGAAGCCATCGCAGCTTACAAACAGGCAGTGAACCTCGATTCCAACTATCTAAATGCCCATTTGAACTTGGGAATGGCATACGGCACGACCCAGCGCTTTGCAGAGTCTGCCGAAGCGTTTCAGCAGGCATTACGGATCGACCCGAATAATCCAAGCGCGTTGAACGGGTTGGGAATCGCCCAGTTTCGAATGGGCCAGCGCGAGGAAGGCATTCAAAGCGTAAAGCAGGCGATCCGGCTCAATCCAGGATTCGTGGATGCACATCTGAACCTCGCACGCTGGTATCACCAGATGGGCCAGTACAAGGAAGCAGTCGCAGCTTTTACTGCAGTCACGAAGATTGTGCCGAAGTGGCCACAAACATACTTCGAGAGAAGTCAAGACAATTTCTATCTGGGACTAAACGATGCAGCAGCGAGTGATGCGCGAACGTTTCTTGAACTAACCGACTGGCACTCAAATCGTGCTCAGTACATGGTGATCTTCGGCAGTATCAGCTATCGCCGTGCAGGGAAACCAACCGAGGCGAAGGAAATGCTCGAGCTGGCAGCAAAGCGATCGAACACGAACTCGTGGCCTTATCGCGTGATTTCGTATCTTCGAGGCGAGCTCACTCCAGATACGCTTGCTAGCCTGGCCGCCGGCAGCAACGACCGGCTAACTGAAGCGCACGGTTATATAGGTCTCGACTTGTTGCTGAAGGATCAGAAGGATGCGGCCGTCACACACCTCAAGTGGGTGAAAGAGCATGGCAATCCAAATTTCGTGGAGTATATCTTCTCGACAATCGAACTAAACCGGCTCGAGAACGGGAAGCAATAAGAGTCTGGGCCTTTGGTTTTTGGCCTTCGGCCTTTGAACTTTGTCGTGGAGGCTACCGAAACCAAGCCCAAAGGCCGAAGGCCAAACACCTAATCACCAGGATGGTACGACGCTTCAAGATTGGCCCTTATCTCACGCAACGTTAACCAGGCGGGTTTGAACTCACCCCTTGCATACAACTGAGCCTGGTCCATGTAGTGGCGACTCTTCGGATCGCCGCTGGCGCCGAAAACATGAATCGACAAACCACGCACCCGGGGGCCAAACTCGACAACGCTTACATACGTAGCTCCTGCTAGTCCGTAGTGTCGTTTCTGTCCTGTGGCCGGTCGAGCGTAGAAGGTATATACCGCACCGTCTGAGCCATTGACCCCCGGAGTAGCAAGACTTGTTCGCGCGTCTGAAAAGGTTTCCTGCGTGCTTTCATCGCGCCGTTGGAGTCGATTGATTTCTCCCCACGGCACACGCCACGTGCCATGACGCTGTTCGAGATTCTGCAATGCCTCTGCGAGAGCTACGCCGCGTGTTTGAGCCGTTTGGGCACGATTTGCATTGATTCTCTCTCGCCACGCGTTGAATACAGTCATCGCAACTGATTCTGTCGTAGCGCGGTGATCCCATTTCAGAAGTTCGTCGTAGGCTGAACGCACGCGTTGATCTGTTTCCAGCGAAGATTTCAACTCCGCTAGAAACTGCGGGAGCAACTCATCTGCAGTAACTACTCGCGTATCGAAGGCCAGCCGCTTCCATTCCTCGAAGCTGAACGAGGGACTGCTCGAGAGGATGCGCCGGGAAATACGACCGCGAGGATTGTCCGCTTCCTGGACCATGTATTTGGGAAACCTTGACTTGTCGGGATTATCTTTACTGGTAAGAAGAAACGGTGACGTATTGCAGTTCTGCATCCAGCCGGTACTCGGGTTAGTCATTTGAGGCAGCTCGTCCATCGTGTGATAACCCTGCCACTCAGTCTCAGGGTTGCTGCCATCAACGGGTCTCGACCAGTCGAAGTTCGGATTTCGTCGTGGGACTGCGCCGTTATAGATGTAAAAAGTGTTGCCGCGATTGTCCGCGTACATCACGTTGCCAAAAAGCATGTTCAGCGGTTTTAGAGCCGCCTTGAATTCTTTCAGAGTCCGGGCGCGGGTCATGTCGAACCATTCTCGCAACCAGCCATCGTCTTCAAACTTTGCCATACGAATGGCCAGCGATTTCCCATTCCTTTTAGTCAGGATTGGTCCATGGTGCGTTTTCACCATTTTGAACTTGCGGACTTCATGACCGCCGGCGGTCTTGACCCGGATTTCTTCAACGCGTTCAATCGCCATTTTGTGACCGTTACCATAACGGTACGCGAGTGGCTGCGCCGGATCGTCAAACGTTTCCGCATAGACATCTACCAGGTCTGCGGCATTGTCGGTACTTACCCACCCGAGGTAGTCACTGTGTCCAACGTACGGCAGCGGAAAACCGAACCGGGTGTAGCCGGTAAAGTTCCACCCCTCGTCGCTGTGTACATGGCCTTCGTAGACCTGACCGGAACCGAAGAAGGGAAGGTGAGGATTGATGAAAAGCATTGCATGACCGCTCTTGCTCCGAGAAGGTCCGACTACCCAGCCGTTCGATCCCACGTTTGAAGGTAAGCCACGATCATCGCGGGCAGTCTGCAGTTCACCTCGTATCGCTGGGTCCCGAGCAAATCCGTTCTGATAATAGTTGTAACGAATGAATGCGAGCGTGTACCAGGGTTCGATTTGAGTGAGCAGTCGCGGCCGTACTTCGGGGTGCCGGCTGAGATAGAAGTTGAATCCGGCTGCAAAAGCGTCGCAGAGCGCCCGCATCTCAGGATCAAGACGTGAATACTCTTCGCGGGCAAGTCGGGGAATCTCGAGTGCGTGGTTGAGTCGATCTTCATCGAGACTTCCGTCAACATCTCCGTAAACTTCTGAGATTCGTCCCAGCGCCTGGATGAAGTTCTCTTCTACTCGCCAGAAGTTGTCTTCGGCTTGCGCGTAAGCAAACCCAAACACGGTGCTCGCGTTGGTTCGCCCGAAGACATGAGGCACGCCGTAAGTATCACGATAAATGGTGACTGACTTAGCAAGGCGCGCCGGATCAGTTTGCGCTGAGGCTGTGATCGCGCAAAGAAGGAGCAGGATTGGAGCTTTCATGGTGCCCGATGTTAATTCGAGATCAGTGGAGAGTAAATCAATGCAGGCAATCCACAGCTGGGAAGTAATTCACAGTTGGGAAGTACTTCCCAACTGTAAATTGCGACGGTAATATTCAGTCCCACGCCAGCTCATGAGAAACATCAGCAGTCTATTGAAAACCCACTTACTGGCTCCTGCTGCATTGGTGAGCCTCATTGTGCTCAGCAGCGCGACTCAAGATGCCAACAAGTCACAGACTTTCCAGTTGAAGCCTTGTGAGGTCAACAAGCTCAAAGGCAATTGTGGCGCGCTCGAGGTTTTTGAGAATCGAGCTACACGGCGGGGACGCAAGATACAATTGCAGATCCTTGTAGCGCCGGCGACTGGACCAAAGCGCGAGCCGGATCCTTTTGTGTACATACCGGGTGGGCCAGGTTCATCCGCAATTGAAGACGCCTCTTACGTTGTTCAGCAGTTCAAGCGCATAAACGAGAAGCGTGACTTGCTGTTCGTTGATCAGCGCGGCACGGGGGGATCACACCCGCTGAACTGCACCTTCTTCAATGTTGACGATCCGCAAAGCTATTTCGGCTATTACTTTCCTCTCGACGACGTACGAAAATGTCGGAAAGAGCTCGAGGCGACCTCCGATTTGACGTTGTATACAACCTCCATCGCGATGGACGATCTCGACGATGTTCGCGCGGCACTTGGTTACGAGAAGCTGAATCTGTTTGGAGGTTCTTACGGCACGCGAGCAGCGATGACTTACTTAAAGCGGCACCCGGATCACGTTCGCACAGTTACGCTCCACGGTGTCTCACCGATGGATCATTACATGCCCCACGACTTTCCAAAACAGACTGAGAGAGCTTTGCAAGGAATCCTGGCTGAATGTGATGCAGATGAGGCGTGTCATAAAGCCTTTCCTAACATTCGCGCAGAATCCCAGGCACTGCTGGAACGCTTAATCAAAGGGCCTGTCGAAGTTGAGGTTCGAACGGAAAGCTCCCGAGGGGCTGAAAAGCAAAAACTCGCCAACGTTCAACTATCACGCGATCTGGCTGCTGAAGCCATTCGCTACATGCTTTACAACTCCGCAGTCTCACCGCGCATTCCTCTGATTCTGCATCTTGCCGCGGAAGGCAACTTTGTTCCTTTGGCTGAAGCGGCGCTGAATTATCGTCGCAACATCGTCGCCACCGGAAGCAATGGATTGTATCTATCGATCACTTGCGCGGAAGATCTGCCATGGATCAAGCCCGGCGAAGGTGAAGCGCTAGCAAAGAACACTTTCCTGGGTGACTATCGACTACGACAACAACGCGAAGCATGCAGTCTTTGGCCACAGGCGCAGATCGAGAAAGACTACAGTCAGCCGGCTCGTTCCGCTTTGCCGGTCTTGATCTTCACGGGGCAGTGGGATCCGGTGACGCCACCGTCGAACGGCGACGGAGTCGCTCGCTATCTGACGAACAGTCTCCATGTGGTTGTGCCGCAGGGTGGACACGCCTTTGGTGGCTTGGAAGGTCTGGAATGTCTCGAGAGATTAAATGTCGAGTTTGTTGAAAAGGGATCGGTGAAAGACCTCGATCCCTCCTGCACGAAGAACATCAAGCGGAGGGACTTTGCGCTTTCCCTGTAGAAGTTCCTGCCGACGCATAGAAATCAATACCAGGAAAATTTGCAGGTCATGAAGAGCGGTTTACCCCCGCCTTTTCGTAATACTTTGAGCTAGGCAAAGTAGAGCGGGGGTAAACCGCCCTTCCACCATGTCTCCGGTCTATACACCTTCCTGACCTGCAAATTTCCAACCTCGGCTAGTTACTCTTCGACTCCCTAATTAATCGACTGGAGCCCAAGAATACTCGAGAGAATTGCTCCCAGGATGCTCCACTTGCCGTTCGAGTAGCGGCCGTATCGAGAAGTGCTGTAATAACCATCCTCGTAACCACGCCTGAACCCTTCGCGGAAGTAATACTGGTACTCACTCAGGTCGACGTAGTAGCCGTCATAGCCGTAGGTAGCGTCCTGATAAGCGTAGGCATCGTTCGGATTGTATCCCCAGCCATCCTCGCGGTCTGCCTGTCCTGCTCGGAACCCCTGCTCGTAACCATCATTAATCGCACGCTGTAGCATCTGCGCGCCATACTGATTGGTCTCGTAGTATGTGCCACCACGCCTGTAGCGGTAGTTGTATGGTCCATAGTCGTAATAGCGCCAGTTCTGCAGTCGCAACTGATCCTGTCGCAGGCGCTCGAGGTACCACTGCTGATATCGCAGCTGCGCCCGCCGCCGCTGTTGTTCGAGCAGACGTTGTCGCTCGTAGGCGTAACGCTGACGCCGGTCCATCTCCTGCTGGTAACGATTGAAACGATCTCGCTGAGTCGACTCCCACTGACGCTGCCGATCGGATGATTGACGATTCTGTTGTTGACGCCTCCAATCATCTTGCTGTTGACGCGGCCAGTCATTCTGTCGCTGTTGTTCCTGTTGATTGCGGCGAATCTGATCCTGGCGTTGTTCCCAGCGCTGTTGATTTTCCTGGTTGCGGCGAATCTGATCTTGCCGCTGTTGTTCCCAGCGCTGTTGATTTTCCTGATTGCGGCGAATCTGATCCTGGCGCTGTTGCTCCCAACGTTGCTGTTGCTCCTGTGGTTGCTGCTGCTGATTCCTGCGGAGCTGATCCTGCCGCTGTCGTTCCCAGCGCTGTTGATTTTCCTGATTGCGACGAATCTGTTCCTGCCGCTGTTGTTCCCAGCGCTGCTGATTTTCCTGATCTCGTTGGCCCTGGTTCTGACGTCTCTGCTCCCAACGCTGTTGCTGAGCTTCGCGTCGTTCTGACTGTTGCGTTTGCTGCTCTTCGCGACGGTTCTGCCGTTCCTGTCGTCTCTGATCTCGCTCTGCCTGGTTTTCCTCACCACGACCCCTGCGACCCTGCGCGGCCACGAGACTGGTCATACCCAGAAGCGAGACAGACAGCAGCGAGGCCACTGTTACTGTTTTTACAAATTTACCCCTCATGGAATTCCTCTCAACCAACTGATTTTGCGGGGAAAGTAGACTAGTCCGCAGCTCTATGCGCAACTCGTATTCCGCGTGGTTTTGCTGAACAAAATCGCACTTACCGGCTCGTTGGGTTACGATTTGCCACGCAATTCTACGAAATGGTGACTAGCCCGATAAGAAAAGTAGAAATCGCCGGCAAGCAGCTTGAGTACGCGTGGTACGGACCTGGCGCGACGGAGGCGCTGACGCTCGTCTTTCTGCACGAAGGGCTTGGCTCCGCTGTCGTATGGCGTGAGTTTCCCGCACGAGTTGCGGAAGCGATGGGGTTCGGCGCGCTGGTTTACAGTCGGGCGGGATATGGAGGATCCGACAGAGCTGAGCTTCCGCGCTCGAAAAGCTTCATGCACGACGAAGCTCTGATAACGCTGCCTTTATTGCTCGAGGCTATGGAAATTCATCAGTCAGTGCTTGTCGGACACAGTGACGGTGGTTCGATCGCGTTGATTTATGCCGGAGCCAAATTTAAGAACAGCAGCATCCGAGCTCTGATACTCGAAGCTCCCCATGTTTTTGTTGAAGAGATAACTGACACG
>JBKPAC010000192.1:0-23479 GCA_046726175.1 Acidobacteriota bacterium | reverse complement strand
AATGCCGGAGCCACATGGGAACCGCTCATGCGCGGTCTTCCACAAAAGGGCGCGCACGAGACGGTGTTGCGAGATGCAATGACAGTGGATTCGTATGATCCGGTTGGGATTTACTTCGGCACACGCAGCGGAAAGCTGTTTAGTTCCATTGATGAAGGAAGAACGTGGCAGAGGATACTGGAAGGGTTACCCCCTGTGGCCTGCGTGCGAAGTGCGATTGTGGAAGACCCCTCCTCCGCTTCAAAGCCAACACCATCTAAATCGTCACGTAAGTCGTCACCAGCCGCGTCATCTAGGGCTAAGTCAAACACATCTCAGGCGAGATCAATCGCGTCTCCGGTGAAGTCAGTTGCGTCTCAGGCGAAGTCAGTTGCGTCGAGCAAGTCAGTTGCGTCTCAGGCTAAGTCAGTTGCGTCGAGCAAGTCGCGGAGAACAAAGAGCTGATCGTGGCAGTAACTTTTCACATTCCTGGTCCATTGCGCGAATTCACCGGCGGACAGCACGAGGTCGAAATCGAGATTGCGCCCACGACCCTGTCGGATGCGTTGGCCGCTCTTTGGACACTCTATCCGGGCCTGCGCGATCGAGTTGCAACGGAACAGGGAGAAATTCGAGAGCACATTAATATCTTCATTGGCGATAAGAACGTTCGCTTCACAGGTGGGCTAGCAAGTCGCGTCCCCGTCGGATCTGAGATTTCAATCGTCCCCTCCATCAGCGGCGGCTGATCGATCGTCCTCGTCATCAGGAGCGGGGCGGCTGAAATCAATCGTCCTCGCCATCAGCGGTGGCTGAAATCGATCGTCCGCCATCATTTGCGGCTGAAATCGATCGTCCTCCCCCTCAGCGGCGGCTGAGTTCGATCGTCCTCCCCGTCAGCGGCGGCTGAGTTCGATCGTCCTCCCCGTGAGCGGCGGCTGAAATCGATCTTCCTCGCCATTAAGGGCGGCTGAGTTCGATCGTCCTCGCCATCAGGGGGCGGCTGAGTTTCTTAAATACAATCTCAAACTGCAGCATCGACATAATCTGCTCAATCTTCGGACGAACTTGTTGACCTACACCGCCCACCGTCAGGAGTGCCATGTTTATAGCCCGCCGACCACATCACCCCTGCACTCCTTTAGGAGTGCCATGTTTATAGCACCGCGCCGCAAATCACCCCGCACTCCGTCAGGAGTGCCATGTTTATAGCTCGCCGACGCCCAATAGGGGTAGGAAGAGACGATTGGCTTCGCTCCCCCTCCCTCCGAACCGGACGTGCGATTCTCCCGCATCCGGCTCTCCAGTTGGTGGTTCACCTCTGTAAGGATTGACGAAATTCAGCATGGGCCAGACATAGAGAGAACAGCCCTTGCTCAGCAAAGAATGCCTTTGGCCAGCGTTGATAGTCGCCACCACTAGCTATGCCGTATCGTCCACTGCGACGTCGCAGCAGGCTGCGTAGTCGTTGCCGGATGAACTGGTCCAGCGGTTCGTACGTGTAGCGATGGCTGTGTTTGAAGTACGCAAACCAGCCTCTCGTGGTGCGATTGACCTTAGCAATGATCACTTGCAGACTCTGCCCCTGGTTGCGCTTTGTGTGGCTACGGATCGTGTCTTTAAACTTCTTGAGACTCTTCCGTCGCGGTCTTTTCTGGCCGCACTCGAAGTGGTACCCAAGAAAATCGAAACCACCGGGTTGGGTGGCATCCACGATGCGCGTCTTTCCCGGATGCAGCATCAAACCAGCTTCTGCTGTCCATTGCTGCACCCTAGCCAAAGCGGCTTGAGCTTCGGCCTCGCTGCGACACAGCACTACAAAGTCATCCGCGTACCTGACCATCTCAAAGCTGTTAGCCTCCATATGGTGGTCTAAGGGGTTGAGATAGATATTGGACAGCAGCGGGCTGATGACTGCACCTTGTGGCGTACCGGCTTCGGATTGCCACTCGCGCATCTCCTCCAGCACTCCCTGCTTCAGGTATTTTCGAATCAACTCCAGTACTCGGCCATCAGCGACCTTCTCTTCTATCAGCTTGAGCAGTTGCTCATGCGGAATAGTGTCGAAGTAGCTTTTCAAATCTGCATCGACCACCCATGTTTGTCCTTGTTTCAGTAGTTGGTCGACTCGACGCAACGCATCTTTGCAGCTGCGTCCGGGCCGGAACCCATAGCTCTGTTCCGCAAACTCCCGTTCGAAGATCGGCTGCAGCGTTACTTCTAACGCCTTCTGCACCACTCGATCCCGCACTGTCGGTATCCCCAATGGTCGCTTCTCTCTGCTTCCCGGCTTGGGGATCCACTCGCGCCTTACCGCTGCTGGCTGGTAACTTCCTTCCTTCAGCGTACGCGCCAGATATTCAGTGTGCTGCTCCAACCGCTGCTCATACATTGCTATCGTTTGGTGGTCCACCCCTGCCGCACCGCCCTTTGCCTTAACTTGCTCGAAGGCTCGGAGCAGTACCCGAGATGCACTCACCTTATCTATCAGACTGAACCATTTGCCCCCTTTCACTCCTACTTCTAGTGCCGTCAACATTCGTTCCGTCCAGACACGAGGTTCCACCCACGCCCATCGAGCGCGGACTTCTCCGGCTTGCTTAGCCTCTGGCACTGCCGCCGGTCTTGCTTCCTCTTGTTCGTCCGTCACCAATCCACCTTCCTGCGCTCCTTCGCTCCACTCCCATTACGAAGTTTCCTCACTACTATGAGCGCTCTGACTCCTGCTCGACTCGGCTCTTCGGGACACGCGGTCCATGAACACCGTCTCTCAGTAAGCAGGTCTCCCTGATTCACGCACTCAGCCTTCCTGACCATTCCGTCTCCACTCACCTGACGCCCCACTGTCATCGCTTTCGCACGTTACCCCTTAGCTCGACAGCTTCCCTTTTCAGGGTCTAGACTTCGCCTTCCAATGGCAGGCTCGTCGGTTGCGCCCGGCCGTATCGAGTTCGTTATCCTACGGACTGGTTGTTCACCTCCTGCTGCTCTCCACCACGCATTGCTGCGTCGCAGTGGCATTCGGTTACAGGCCGGAGAGCGTTTACCTGGAGAGGACTTTCACCTCTCTGACTACGCGCGTTTTCAGGCGCACCATCGCACTCCTAAAGGAGTGCGAGCTGCTGCTGAATCGCCAGCTATAAACATCGCACTCCTAAAGGAGTGCGAGCTGCTGTTGAATCGCCAGCTATAAACATGGCACTCCTAAAGGAGTGCGAGCTGCTGTTGAATCGGCCGGCTATGAACATGGCACTCCTAAAGGAGTGCGAGGCCTGATGTCGTGCGGGGCTATAAACATCGCACTCCTAAAGGAGTGCGAGGCCTGATGTCGTGCGGGGCTATAAACATCGCACTCCTAAAGGAGTGCACTGGTGGTGGGCTTGAGAGACGGAGATTGGCCCGAGACTTCCAGCGCGAGTGTGACGGCCGCGTTGAAAGAAAGGGCGCGGCCTTTACTAACGGCATCGGCGAGAGCGGATTCGGGTAGAGCTTTCCTTGCAGCGTTGATGTAACGGTCGAGTAAGACGTCCCAAAAACGAATGTGAATGTCCGCTCCGACGCGATCCCATTCGGCTTTTGCGGCTTCAGCGAGTAAGACTCCCTGAGTCATCTCGGTGATGCCTAATGGCGATTCCCCTGATGCCGCTTCCACTGATCGCGATTCCGCTGATGATTCCACTCCCTGGGACATCTCCCTGATGTCTGATGGCGATTCCACGGCGACATCCGCTGCAAAAGTATTGAGCGTACCACCGAGACCCGCTTGTAACTTTGCCAATCCCAGGCCTGCCAGCGACATTGCCACACCCTGCACTTCAAAACTCGTCTCGATTTGATCGCCGAGCTCCTGCGCAACATTGAGGCTACGCCGGTAGAGTTCAAGACTCTCTGTACACTTACCTTCGATCAGTGCGCAGTCAGCAAGAAAATGCCAACCGAAATGCTCGCTGGTCTTGTCGTTGTGCTCCTCAGAAAAACGGACGATCTCGACAGAAATAGGTCGCGCCGCTTCAACTTGCGATAAGGCGACGAGAACCTGGGCCAAGCCCACCTTCGCGCGATTGATGGCGACCGGGTCGCCGCCCGCTTGCTGCATCCGGAGACACTCTTCAAATGTTGTCTTCGCTTGTTCGTCATCGCCCGCGAGAAACTTTGCGTAGCCGATGCCTTCCAGTGCGAACGCGATCTCACGTTCATCGCCCAACTCGTCCCATATCGCAATTGCTTCATGCATCCAGTATTGAGCGGTCACCGGATCGCCTTGCAACCTCAGCATATTGCCTGCTCCGTAAAGAGCGCGGGCTCGCGCGATAGAGACAGCGGCAGGAGGCAGGGGCCAGTTGGCAGGAGGCAGGTGGCAGTCGGCAGGACGATCCCCGGCATCATCGTTTCGCTTGTCTTCAGATGGTCCTACCGCTGCCTCCTGCTTACTGCCGTCTGCTCCTGATGGTTTTACCGCTGCCTCCTGCTTCCTGCCGTCTGCTCCTGGTGGTTCTACGGCTGCCGACTGCCTACTGCCGTCTGCCCCTGGTGATAAGGCTGCTGTGAGGTGCTCGTGTCCTTCGCGCAGGTGGGAGTGTACTTGCCAGAACCATGCGAGTGCGCCGACGAGCTCTAAATATTTCTCCGCTTCATTGCTCCGAGCGAATTCGAGAGCCGTACGAAGATTGTCGATCTCGGATTCGAGCGCCATGGCCCATTCCTGTTCTCGACTGATTCGTTCAGCATACGCACGCTCAGCCATTCGCAGGAAGGCTTGCAGATGTTTTCTGCGAACAGAGTCTGCTTCCTGTGACGCTATCAATCGCTCGTACGCAAAAGCACGGACTGTTTCGAGCATCGAGTAGCGACGTTGTCCTCCATGATCGGAAGCCGCGCCGACGAGGGATTTATCGATTAAGTGTGTGAGGATATCCAGAATCTGGAAGTCATCGACAGCCGAATACAACTCAACAACAAGTTCCAGTGTAAAGCCGCCCGCGAAGACTGAAACCAGACGCAGTAGTCGCTGCTCGTCAGGCGAGAGTTGCTCATAGCTCCACTGAATTGCAGCTTGCAGAGTTTGGTGTCGTGGAAGAGCTGTCCGACCTTCACTGGTTAAGAGTCGAAAGCGGTCATCAAGCTTTTGATGGATTTGAGATACGGATAACACTCGGACACGCGCTGCCGCCAGTTCAATGGCGAGAGGAATACCATCAACTCGACGGCAAATCTCGGCGATGTCAAATACGTTCTGGTCGCTGACGTGAAAATCGCTCTGCGCGAGTTGTGCCCGATCAACAAACAACTTTACGGCATCACTCGACTCGACAGTTTTCCGATCAATTTCAATAGCGGGCAGGGTCAACGGTCGCAGCGAAAACACCTTCTCTCCGCTGACACCTAACGCCTCTCGACTCGTCGTGATAATGCGTAGATGGCTTTCGACGTTCAGCAACTGATCCACGAGAGTTGCACATGCGCCGATCAGATGCTCGCAGTTATCGAGCACCATCAACATTTTCTTGTTGCGTAACTGTGTTAGGAGGGAGCTCGTCAGATCTTTATCTGCATCCTGACGCACACCCAAGGTTTGGGCGACAGTGTCGACGACTCTGCTGTCTTCAGCGAGCGGTGAGAGATCGACGAAGTAAACGCCGTCAGCGAAAGAAAGTGACAAGAGCGGATCACCCTTACAAAAGTGCTCGCCTATCTTTATCGCGAGCCGCGTTTTGCCACCGCCACCCAGTCCAGTCAACGTCAGAAGACGAGTATTGTTGAGGAGGTTTACGCATTCCTCCAACTCTCGATCACGGCCGATGAATCGGGTGCGCTCTTTGGGAAGGTTGGTTGGGACCGGCCCGGCAGTTGTTTTCAGCGCGATTGTCTTGGCAGAACTCCAGTCGGATTTGAGCGCGTTGACAAACTCTGCGGCTGATGCAAAGCGGTCAGCAGGGCGTTTGGCCAGAGCCTTTTCTATCGCACGTGAAATGTTCATGGGGATGTCCGCACGAAACTGAGCGACTGACGGAGCTGAAGTTGAGAGATGCTGTTGAATCAGTAAATAGGGCGTGCCTACAAACGGTGGGCGACCGACAAGCATTTCAAAGAGAACACAGCCCAGACTGTAGAGGTCTGCACGCCCGTCGATCTCGCCTGTAGTTTGAACCTGTTCAGGTGACATGTAGGCCGGCGTTCCAACAGTCGTGCCTTCCAATGTCAACGACGGAGCGTTTTCATCCGACGTTAGTCGTGCAATGCCGAAGTCTGAAACAAGTGCAATCCCGTCTGACAGCAAAATGTTCTCCGGTTTGATGTCTCGATGGACCAGGCCGTGTTGATGTGCATACTGAAGCGCACTCGCAACCTGAGATATCAGTCGTACAGACTCTTCAACCGGCAAAAACTGCTCACGCGTCAATCGTCCTCGTAGCGACTCTCCAGAAACGTAAGGCATGACGTAGTAAGGCTGTTCATCAGCAATTCCTGAGTCGTAGAGTGGCACAACATGGGGATGTGTGAGACGCGCTGCGATTTCGATCTCGCGTTGGAATCGCTGACTACCGACACGGCCCGCAAGACTGCGGTTCATCACCTTGATCGCGACAGGACGATCGTGTCGTAAATCGTGTGCCAGATAAACCGTGGCCATGCCACCCTCGCCGACGAACGAGCGAATCTCGTAGTGGTCGAATCGTGCGCCTGGTTCAAAGGAGGATTGCATGCGGAATGTCATGCTACCGTTAGCTGAAGTGGTTGTGAAGGGGTCCGCGGCGGATTATTCTTTAATTGAAAACGCACGATGCGCCCTTCTAACGCCGAAAGAAATTATTATGCCATTCTGGGACCGGTGAAGACGTTTTTCAGGATGAGTTATTCCCTTCACCCCGGAGGGTGAAACAGTTGGTATTAACGCACCGCATTGCGAAAAGCCAATAGACTAACGCGTGGGTAATGGATTCGTTTGATGTCCGATAAGCTTTAGCTTGTCGTAACGTTCGACAAAAATAAAGTTTATCGGACATTTGCAACCAAAGTTTATCGGACATTTGCAGCGAAACTGACCCACCAACGCGCGACTGAAGTTGAAAATACCAACGCGGGTCACAACTTCAACACTACCGTACCTGAGGAGCAAGCTACTGAAAATAGATCGGCCCAACATAGGAGGAGACAATGACAACGAAGAAACTCAAAGCCAGGACCCTCCCGTTGGTTGTTATTGTTTGTGGCTTAGGCGTACTCATCACGAGTGCCCAGAAGATGGCCCAACCTGCGAAGACTAAGATGACCGTCTATCAGGGAGTCTTTCCCTGCGCGGATTGCAGCGGTTTAAAGACGGAATTGACCCTTTATAGAAATGCGCGGACGGACGCTCCTGAAACATACAGACTTCGGGAAACCTATCTGGGCAAACCGGCCGGCGCTCGTACCACCGTGGGCAAATGGACGACGTTGCGCGGAACGCCCGACAATCCCGATGCAACCATTTATCAGTTGAATCCTGACAAGCCGCAGGAAGTAAGAAACTTTCTGGTTGTCAACGACAACGAAATCAGGCAGCTCGATCGCGAGCTGAAGGAGATCGAGTCATCGCTCAACTTCACATTGACCAGACGTAACTCATCTGTACCGGGAGGCTACAGCGCAATCAAGGTAATTGACCCTGACGTTAAAGCCGCCGCGGAGTTTGCGCTAGGCGAGCAAAGTCGCAGAGACGGCGTTCATCTTTCGTTGATGGAAATTGTTCAGGCACAGAAGCAAGTCGTTGCCGGATTGAATTACAAAATCTGCCTTAGAGCGAGAAGCGGAAGTACGACGCGGACGGCGGTCGCTGTGATCTACAAGAACCTGCAGCAACAGTATTCGCTAACGAGCTTTCAATGGGGCAAATGCGCAATTACAAAAAGCGAAAATCCTACCATGGTTAGGAGCCCATGATAACGGAGACCCATTGTTTTCAAAGCGCTTTCGCCCGCTTACGCGGGCTCTGGTCTGAAATTGAAAACATTCCTGGGGCTTGCGCCCCAGGCTTATGCTTATGCCTGCTTCGCAGGCTCAGACAATAATCCATCGTTGCGGGGATGTCGCGCGTCCCTTCTGAAGCGATCAAACGCCACGCCCCTTCGACGACTTAGCCACTCTTCAACCTATTCATTGTCTCCAGTGCAAGTTTGAAGCCGTCAGGTCGAACATGCACTACGCCCTGGAAAGGGCGAGCAATGTCAGCGATCGCAATCAACATCAGGGAGACTAAAAGCGTTAGCGTGACCGTATGGATGGCGTGTAAACGCAGATTTTCTACGCCAAAGAAGCAGGAGGTCCCGACCGTGACAATCCCACCCACGATCAGCACAGCCCATAAGATGCCGGGTAGGCTCTTCCTGCTCTGAAGCATTCGAATCCTCCGGTGCTCCGTCATGCTCGTCAACTCGGTGATTAAATGATCGAGGATCTCCTGTTCTCCCGAAGTATTAACCTCCATCCCGGTGACCTGCTGCCACAGCGCTTCATTGATTTCTACGCCCCGCGGGCTTACCTCCCTTCGCGCCATCGCATCCCACTCCTCTTCGACCATCACCTTTGCATAGGTTTGTGCAAGTTCCTGAAGCTGGTTTTGCTGCGCAGTGGGTAGACCTTTGGCGAGCCGGAAAAAGCTAACCAGGCAGTTGGCCTCCTTCTCTGTATTGACCTGCGCCTCATCAAACTGAAGCCACACACCGGACAGCATGAAGGCGATGCTCACTGCGTAGATGGTTCCAATTGCGCCGATGTAGAAGCCGGAGATGTCATTGGTCTCTTTTAGTTTGGCGGGTGTCCATTGCTGGCGCAGCACAAACAGCAATCCGAGCGCGGCTAAAATGCCGGCCACGACGATAAGACCGTCCATCAAGTGTATCTGCACCAGCATCCTTTCTTAGCCTGCCGATTTCACACTCACTAGAGGAATACCGTTCCTGTTTGCGCCTCCGGTTTCTAGAACGGAGGGACATCAATAGAATTGATGCCGGTCCCCCTTAACGAGACACTTTGCGGACTATCGGGCGCATTGTCGGTCAGCGTCAGGGTGGCATTACGATCTTCGATGCGAGTAGGAGTGAATATCAAAGCAATGAGGCAGCTCTTTCCTGGCGCAACCTGTTTCCCCGAGCAGCCATCATTCGATATGTTGAAATCCTTCCAATTATCCCCTGCGATCGTTGCGCTGTTAACATACAAGGGTGTGCCCCCGACGTTGGTGACGGTGATCCTTTTCGCCACGCTGGGCTTTCTCAGCACCTGCTTGCCGAATTTGAGAGTGGCGGGCTTAAGTTGCACACTTGGAGGAGTTTGTGTCCGACCAAAAAGGAAGCCGGTGGGGAATCCGTTAATGAAAACCATCAATAAGATGAGCGCGAGCGCAAAAGCAGTGGGCGCCATGATGTCATCCTTTCTTGACTGATTTGACAGCGAAGCTTGGACCATAGTGTCCAATGAACTTCGCAACCTCCTTCGAAAGTTGCAACGGGAGCGCCTCAGCAACGCTCAGCGCACATATTCAATCTTGAATGCAGACTTATCTCTTCGAATCTTTCGAGCCAGAGAACATCTTTATTTGCGCGGCACTGGTCCGATCTTCTCCCAGTATTGGAGGATTCGTCTGCTTCCAGGCGGGGACTCAAACTCGGTGGGCCTCGGTCCGCCGGGCGGACCCCAGCAGGCGCGCTTGTGCTTGTCGTCAATGATCTCGTAGATGCCGAGAGTCACCTGTCCCGCGCTGGACCCACCGCTGGCGACGGAATCAACCTGATTCGGAACGGTGCTGGGGTTGATGGTAAACGTACCCGCGGGATGAGTGCCTGCGCCGCTGGCCTGCGGGAAGCGAAACGTGTTGCCGTCGGTGATGAGGACTGTGTCCTTCAGCTGCTGATCGGGTAGGGCGTTGCCGTCAACGACGGCTCGGGTCAATTGCCATGTCCCAGAGAGTCGCTGATAGTCGCGCTCCGCTACCTCTTGCGCCACACGGTCTGATTTGGAGCATCCTGCGCACATAGCAATCGCTACTGAAATGATTATAACGACCGGTGCAGGTATCATGATCCGAGGTTCCTGCTTTTACGGTGCATAGATTCCCACAAATCGCAGATCGCGTCCAGCTAATGACAGTCTCGCGGTCACAGACTTGCAGCTACAAGATCGATCGCGACGTCTATTCCCGAAGGGAATAGATTTAATAGCCGGGGACAACGTCCCCGGGTAGATGGCATTAACAGGTTCGACCCTGTCGGGTCGAACCTTAACCTCACGAAAGGGCCTGTGGAACTGAATGCGACCCTTACAGAGTATTAGAGGTGCAACTACGGATCTTCGGCGGCGGGCCGTATTATTCCTCTATTGAGAACGCGGATGCGCGCTTCTAACGCGGAAAAAAACTATTATGCCATTCTGGGAGCGCCTGAAGACGTTTTTCAGGATGAGTTATTCCCTTCACCCCGGAGGGGTGAAATGTTTATAGCTCGGACCGGTAGGAAACGCCGCACTCCTTTAGGAGTGCGATGTTTGTGGATAGGAAGTTGGTCTGGCGCGGGTTGTGAACATCGCGATGTTGAACGGATCGGGGGCGCTATAAACATGGCACTCCTAAAGGAGTGCGTCATCCTTGTGGTGGTGCGAGCTATAAACATCGCACTCCTACGGAGTGAAAGATGGGTTAGTGGCTGGACGTTCAGTGAAGCCGTAGAGAAAGCCGTCCGTGCCGCGGAAGTAACGCACGTTTTTGTCGATCACGGGTGAGGACCAGATTGCCCAATCGAGAAGACTAACGAGGTAAGTTCATGCAATACAGGAATCGCTACAAATGCAGGCGTAGCACTATCGCGATAATTGCTGTGGTCGGTTTGGCTGGGATATGCATGTTTAGGATTTCTTCGGCCGCTCGGGTCGACTACAGTGCAAGTTCGCAACAAGACGTTCTCCGTTTAGAAAGCCGCGTCAACCAAATGGAGATGCGCTTATATGCTATCGAGACGAGTCTGCGGAATCTCGAACAGCGGTCTCTCCGCCCAACCGTGAATCCGCCAGCTGCGAATCGGGAAGACTGGGCTGGTTTGCGTTTAGAAATCCAGGCGCTACAGCACCGGCTTGGAACGGACGAGTGCGCACTGGCGAAACTAGACGAGAGGACTCTGCCTGCGGACACACGCGCTGCGCGGAAAAAATCTGGCGTAGTCAATAACCCATGCCGAATGAACTTCGACACGCCGCTGCGATTACCTGACGACCGCTGATCTATGGACTTTCCGGCACCCCGGGGGTGACATGTTTCTAGCCCCGGTCGACACAACAACGTCGCACTCCTTTAGGAGTGCCATGTCGAGCGATTCCAGCTACATAAAGAGTGTTGATTGTCGGCCGGCTATAAACATTGCACTCCTAAAGGAGTGCGAGATGTTGGATCGGTCCGCGCGCTATAAACATGATACCCCCTACGGGGTGAAGACTTCTGAAGCAGGATATCAATAAAGCCCTATGAATGAAGCCCTATCAATGGATGGCTTTCAGTGGAGCGCGTAGAGATTGCCGTCGGTGCTGCCAAAGTAGAGCAAGCCTTCAGACTACCATCCGCTTCAGCATCTTCATCGGGATCTTGCTTCCCACCTTCCATTTGAAACCCAAACCAGCTTTTGTAGTGAACGACCTGGGGATGCCATTCAAATTCTTGACTTTTAACCTATCCGCAATAGAGTTGTTGGGGCCTTTAGCTGGAGTTGACGCTGTCAATGACGATTTCTCCCAACACACGTCTTGGCCGCTACGAAATCCGTTCCCAACTTGGCGCCGGGGGAATGGGCGAGGTGTATCGCGCACGTGACACGGAACTCGGTCGTGACGTGGCAGTGAAAGTTCTGCCTTCAAGTTTCTCTACCGATAGAGATCGCCTGCACCGTTTCCAGCAGGAGGCCTGTGCCGCAGGCGCACTGAATCATCCAAACATTCTCGTTGTGCACGATATCGGCGCGCACGATGGCTCCCCCTATGTAGTTTCAGAACTACTGGAAGGTGAAACACTGCGCAAACGCATCAGTGGAACTCCGCTTGCCCAACGGCGCGCGATCGACTACGCGTTGCAAATTGCACACGGCCTTGCCGCAGCACATGAGAAGGGAATCATCCATCGCGATCTCAAGCCTGACAACATTTTCATCACAAACGACGGACGCGTAAAGATTCTAGACTTTGGTCTGGCCAAGCTCACGCAACTGGACGGCAACCAAGCCCAAACTGAGATACCGACGCGGCGCGTTAATACAAACCCGGGCGTGGTGATGGGCACGGTGGGTTACATGTCGCCTGAGCAATTGAAGGGGGGAACAGTAGATCAACGTTCCGACATTTTCTCGTTTGGCGCGATTCTTTACGAGATGCTGTCAGGGCGACGTGCGTTTCACGCTGCATCCGCTGCGGAAACGATGAGCGCGATACTGAAAGAAGATCCGCCGGAGTTATCTGACACGAACAAGACTGTTTCGCCTGCGTTGGAAAGATTGGTCAGTCATTGTTTGGAAAAGAGTCCGGAGGCACGCTTTCATTCAGCCCGGGATCTTACGTTTGCACTCGAAGCCCTGTCCGGTTCGAGCTTGTCGGCACAAGAGACAACGACCGCCATCACTCTGCCATCTGCGCGTGCGAACTGGCGTGGGCTCCTTCCGTGGCTAGTCGCCAGTTTTGGGGTATTGCTCGCCATCTTTGCGTTCGCGACATCGTACTTTCGTCGGGGGTCAGTTGAGGCACCCCTGGTTACGCGCTTCTTCATATATCCTCCGGAGAAGGCTTACTTCGGTGGCTCCTTCGCTGTCTCGCCGGACGGGCGGCGCCTGGTCTTGCGCATCGTCTCCGAAGGCAAAGTACGTCTGTGGGTGCGCGCGCTCGACTCTCTGACTGCGCAGCCGCTCGCCGGTACGGAAGAAGCCACTTATCCCTTCTGGTCACCGGACAGCCGCCACATAGGTTTTTTCTCAGGAGGAAAGCTCAAAAAGATTGAGGCAGCGGGCGGGCCTGCGCAGACCGTTTGCGATGCACCCGACGGAAGGGGTGGCACATGGAACACGGACGGCATGATCGTTTTCGCTCCGAAACCCTCAGACGCACTCTATCGGGTGCCGGCGGCCGGCGGCGCGCCCGTGCCCTTGACTATCCTCGATGCGACACACAAGGAGGTTTCTCATTCCCATCCTCGTTTTTTGCCAGACGGTCGCCATTTTCTGTACGTCGTCAATGGTCCACAGCGGGAGAACGTAGGCATTTACGTCGGCTCGCTCGATTCGAAAGAGAAAAAACTGCTTGTGAATGCAGACCAGAGTGCCGCCTACGCGCCGCAGGGTTATCTGCTCTTCCTGCGAGACCGGACGCTGATGGCGCAAGGTTTCGATACCGAGAGGCTCGAACTCAAAGGCGAGCCGTTTCCCGTCGTCGAACAGGTGGACCGCCTCGGACAAGGCCAGCGCTATGCACTCTTTTCTGTCTCGGACACGGGGGTGCTGGTTTACCGGAGCGGGAGCATCGACAACATACAACTCATTTGGTTTAACCGAGAGGGCAAACAACTCGGAACGGTTGGGCCAATCGCCGGCTACGCAAGCCCCTGGCTCTCACCTGATGAAAAGCGAGTCGTATTCAGCAGCCTGGAGCCACAGGGCGGAAGCGACATTTGGGTACTGGAACTTGCGCGTGGCACTCCGACGCGCTTCACCTTCGACCCGGCGGTCGAGATCTCTCCGATTTGGTCTCCTGACGGCACCCGCATTGTCTTCAGTTCGGATCGTGAAGGCCCTATGAACCTGTACCAGAAGGCGGCGAGCGGCGCGGGCAACGACGAACTACTCCTTAAATCTGACGACTTGAAAGCTGCCGTTGACTGGTCTGCGGACGGAAGGCTCATCCTCTATCAGGATGTAGGTCCAAAGACCACCTTTGATTTGTGGGTCTTGCCGCTCTCAGGGGATCGGAAGCCGTACCCGTTCTTGCAGACTGATTTCGCCGAGCAACAAGGTCGCTTCTCCGCCGACGGGAAATGGGTCGCATACACCTCCAACGAGTCAGGGACATCGCAAGTCTACGTGCGGAGCTTTCTGAGCTCAGGTGGCAAGTGGCAGATCTCTACGAACGGCGGGGCACAGCCTCAATGGCGACGCGACGGCAGAGAATTATTCTACATCTCTGCGGACAGGAAGCTGATGGCGGTTGACGTGAGGGGAAATGGCTCGACGTTTAACGTGGGAGTTCCCAAAGCGCTGTTTGATCTGCTCATCCAAACCCCCGGCCTGCCCGGCCCCAGAAACTCCTACGTCGCCGCTGGCGATGGCCAGCGCTTTCTCGTGGTCTCAGTCCCAGAAGAGAGGCTTACGACACCGACCACGGTGGTTATGAACTGGACCGCAGGCTTGAAGAAGTGATGCTTACCCTGGCACAAATTGCGCATCGATTGGGCCATAACTATTAGCACGGCTGAAATGGACAAAACATGGCACACCTAAAGGAGTGCGGAATGTTGGATAGGTCCGGGCTATAAACATGGTACCCCTAGCGGGGTGCTATGGTCCTTAGACCGTGTGGAGAAAAAGGAAGGTGTATAATTCGTCCTGTGAAATTAAGCTAATCATCTGGGTGCCGTGTTATGCCAATACACTCCTCAGTGGGTATGTGTCAGCTGCTCATTGATGGCAACGGAGACAGAGCGGATGCTCGACAAGGGTTGTTCCTCTCGTTATCAGGAAGTACGTAAGCTGGCTTTGTTATCACATGCGTCGAGAACGCGCGGGCCACGCAGTCTCATCGAACCCCCTCCCTTCGAGATTGCGCCCAATACGCGGTGTGCGATCAAGCTGCCTTAGCGCCGGGACAGGTCCTCGGTCCATACAAGATTCTCTCTCTGCTTGGAGCGGGCGGAATGGGGGAAGTCTATTGCGCTTTAGACTCGAGACTTGACCGCCAGGTGGCCATCAAACTGCTGCCTACTGCTTTCTGTTCCGATCGCGATCGGGTACGACGCTTCGAGCAAGAGGCAAGAGCGGCCAGCAAGCTCAATCATCCAAACATCCTTACGATCTACGACGTCGGCACACACGACAGAGTGTTTTATATCGTCTCTGAAATGCTCACCGGCCAAACACTTCGTGAGCGATTGCGTGAAACGCTGCCACTCCAAACTGCAATCGACTACGCTCTGCAGATCGCGCGTGGGTTGGCAGTGGCGCACGCTAACGGAATCGTCCACCGCGACCTGAAGCCGGAGAATTTGTTCCTTACCAAGGATGGAAGGTTAAAGATTCTCGATTTCGGACTTGCGAAACTTAAGCCATCTCCTGAAGCGCTCGATGAGAACGTTTCGACTCAACTCGTGGCCACCGCACCCGGCGTGCTTGTGGGTACAGTTGGGTATATGTCACCCGAACAAGTGCGGGCGGAGGACGTTGACCACCGATCGGACATCTTCGCTTTCGGGGCAATCTTCTACGAGATGCTATGCGGAATACGTGCTTTTCAGGGTAATTCGACGATCGAAGTGCTGCACGCGATTCTGAAAGATGACTTCCCGGAGTTTTCCGAACCGAAGCGCGAAGTTCCTCCAGCGGTTGTGCGCATAGTTCGACATTGTTTGGAAAAGAGCCGGGAAGATCGGTTTCAGTCAATCGCCGATGTTGCTTTCGACCTCGAAGCTCTCACGGCTAAACAGGATCGTGAGATTTCAGCTGCGGAAAAAGTACTGCCCCGTAGCCGAATGGGAACTTGGATAGCCGTGGCGGTTGCAAGTATTGCTCTAGTTGCGGCGGCACTGATTCTTTGGCTGGTTCAACGGTCCAACAAGCCTTGGGAGAACCCGCTGGCGAACGCCCACATTGAGCGCATAACGGATTTCCCGGGCACGGAAACCGACGCCGCTATTTCACGAGACGGGAAGTTCATAGTGTTTCTCTCAGACAGGGACGGGACGTTCGACGTGTGGCTGAACCAGGTCGGGAGCGGTGCATTTGTGAATCTGACTAAAGGCAAGGTGCCGCAAAAGGATCATGAAGAGGTTCGCTCGATCGGATTCTCGAGCGATTCTGATACTGTCGGATTCACGGCCGATGCGTCGCATGTTTGGTTCCGCGTGAGCCAGTTATCTACGACGGGAAAAGAAACCATAGGCATCTGGCTCACACCGACACTGGGTGGCGCAGAGCCCCGGCCGTTTCTCGATGGGATGGTCCACGCGGCGTGGTCCGCAGACGGCCAGAGGATCGTTTATCACGAGTTCAAGCCCGGAGATCCGATCTTCGTTATGAACCGCGATGGGGGTCAGCCGAAGCAGATCTTTGTCGACAAGCCAGGTGCACACTGCCATTACCAAATCTGGTCCCCCGACGGCCGTTACATCTATTTTGTGCGCGGCTTTCCGCCTAACGAAATGGACTTGTGGCGGATTCCTGCTGACGGTGGCGAACCAGAGCGCATGACGCACCACAACTCCAAAGTCGGCTACCCCACGTTTCTCGACAATCGCACTCTCATCTATTCGGCGACTGCAGAAGACGGGTCGGGGTTCTGGTTGTACGAAATGGACCTCGAGAAAAGGATCCCGCATCGCATGACCTTCGGGGTGGACCAGTACCTATCAGTCTCGGCAGCCGTCGGGCCGGATGGTCGAGCGACCCGGCTTGTTGCTACTGTAGCCAATCCTATCGGCGAACTTTGGACTGTTCCTATTTCCGACCAGATGGCAGACGAGTCGGCTGTGCATCGGTTCACCCTACCGCTCACACGAGCCGTCGCGCCTCGGTTCGGACCGCGGTACGTCGTCTTTCTCTCTTCGAAAGGCGGCGCTGATAGTCTATGGAAAACCCAGGATGGTGAGACTGTAGAGTTGTGGCAAGGCAGTGAGGGGGGCGTGATCGCCGCGCCAACAGTCTCTCCTGACGGGCTTCGGATATGCTTTTCAATTCGCCGGCAGGGGCGGAACGGGCTCTACGTCATGAATGCGGATGGCACCAATGCGCGGCCGTTGGCAGCTTCGCTGAATGTCCGCGATGCGCCGTCGTGGTCACCTGATGGGAAGTTCATAGCCGTGGCGGCTGACGAGGGCGAGGGTAGCCGCCTGTTCAAAGTGCCCGTAGACGGCGCAGCGCCTGTTCGGCTCCTGGATGGACTTTCGCGCCTACCCGTCTGGTCGCCGGACGGTAGCTTCATTCTCTACTCCGAACCGGTGCAAGGATCGGAGAACGAAATTAAGGCGGTGACCCCGGATAAGCAGCCTCATCCAATGCACGAGTTGTCGATTCCGAGAGGTGATCGTTACCGTTTTATGCCAGGTGGGAAACAGGTGGTAGGTCTGTTTGGAAGGTACCCACACCAGAACTTCTGGATAGTCGATCTCACGACCGGGCAACGCCGCCAACTCACCAACCTGAAATCAGGCGATTCCATTGGGAGCTTTGACGTTTCCCCGGACGGCCGTCAAATTCTCTTCGACAGAGTGCGACAAAACTCGGACATTGTCCTTATCGATTTAGCTCGTAAGTAGTCGCTCGCTGTGTGCCCAGTTCAGCGAGCAAGATTGTTGGCCCTCATGGAAGCTTTCCTGCGTCAAAACCACGCAAACGTTGAAGTGAATTCGATTTGGGAGGTTCGCCGCACTCGGTTTTCAATAGATCTAGATCACACTTAACTGTAAAGGTGAGGTGCAACTACGCATCTTCGGCGGCGCGCCGTATTATTTCTCTAGGTGAGAATGCAATATGCGCCCTTTTGACGCGGAAAAAAACTATTATGCCATTCTGGGAGTCGATGAAGACGTCTCTCAAGATCAGTTAGATCGCATTTATAAGCGGCTCGCCATCCAGCATCATCCCGACCGGGGCGGCAACGCAGAAGATATGAAGGCAATCAACGAAGCGTATAGCGTGTTGGGGAATGAGGCGACGCGACGCGCGTACGACTTAGGACGGCAACACAAAAGGAAAGAAACAGCGAGCGCAGTGGTCCCGCCTTTATCCCCACCTTCGGCGATACTCCCAAATACCACATCGGGTAGATTCTTAGGCGCGTTTTTTATTTTATTGGGAGGACTGCTGCTTCTTTTCTTAGTCAGAATCTATTACATCAGATTCATGTGGCCACTCTTCGTCTTCGCTATATTCGTTGTTCTCTTCGGAGTGTGGAAGGTTCATGCGGCGATGGCTTTCGCACGGAAGAGACTAGATGTCCTGCGTCGCCACGTATGGGCACAGGAATCTGCTTTTTGGTCCATAGCGTGCCTCGGTGCTTACGCCGTCTACCTCTTTATTAACGCGATGTGAAGCTGGATAGCGTCATCTCGTCTTTACCCCGTAGGGGTTACATGTTTATAGCCCGGAGCGGTTTAGGCACCGCACTCCTTTAGGAGTGCCACGTTTATCGGATTCGGGCGTGCACAAAAGGTAATGTTGGTGCTGGGCAAGAACATCGCACTCCTCAAGGAGTGCGAGCCGTTAGGGGGCGCAGGCTATAATCATGGCACCCCTACGGGGTGAAGGCCTTTGTTTCGAGCCTACAGGGTGAAGACCTTTGCTCGAGACTTCCGTTTGAAGGGACACCAGGCAAGACCTTCTAATATCTGAATTACAGCGTTATAGTGTAGCGCAATTCAGAGCGACTGGTCCAAGGTCGGACGAAATACCACTGGTCCGGGTTCCAGTAGTCATCCAAAACGAGATTCCAGTACTCACCGGAAACCAAATTATGGCTGCCGTAGTAGAACCAACTCTGCAGGCACACAGCGCGGGTCACACACAGACTCACACGGCGGGACATGCGAGGTGGGTCAGGATATCGCATTGGATCGTCACCGCGAGTTTCTTAACCCTGGCGTTCACTGGCGTTGTGATACTAATGGCCCATCCGAGGCTCTACTGGGGCGAGGTGGGAAACGATCTCACACCGGCACTGATTGAACTGCCGATCAGCCGTAACCATCGACATGGCGGCTGGGCAAACACTACTCCCTTCTTTCAAGATGCGGCTTCTCCTGTCAGCGCGAACCGAACCTTCGAGATCTTCAACAAGAATGGGTGGGGGCGGAGTCTGCACTTTCTCGCTGCCTGGTTTCTCGTCCTGACGGGCGCCGTCTATCTTCTCGCGGGAGTGTTCACAGGACATTTCCGGCGTCATATTTTCCCTCGACCCAAAGAGCTGCGCTCTCAACTTTGGCGCGATGTGTTAGATCATGCGCGCCTGCGGATTCGAGCCGCGACTGGTGGACCACACTACGGTCTGCTTCAGAAATGTACTTACTTCGCCGTCGTGTTCCTCGCTCTGCCGTTGATAGTTGTGTCGGGCCTGGCGATGTCTCCAGCAGTCACCGCATCGTATCCGTTCCTGTTACGCATATTCGGCGGTTTCCAATCCGCTCGTACAATTCACTTCTTTGCTTTTGTCCTGCTTGTGCTGTTTCTGTTCGTACATGTCGCGATGATCGTTAAGTCAGGGTTTAAGCCGCAGATTCGCGCTATGACTCTTGGTGAGAAACATGAAAACTAACGAACTGATCACTCGTCGTGAAGCGCTCATAACCGGACTCGTCTCTGTGGGCGGACTGCTGCTTTCGGGGTGCACAAAGAAACTGCCGCCAACCTATGGCAACATCCTGCGAATGGGCGACACATTCACCTACGCCGCACATCAAGTACTTTTACCGGGCGAGTCGTTGGTAAGAGAATACAGTCACAAGGACATCTCCTCGTTTCCTGCGACCGGCACAACGAACCCCGGTGATCCGAACGGTCCTTTATTCAGTGAGCTCTACCGCAAACTTCAGCGAGGTGGCTTTGCCGACTGGCGCATTTCGATTGAAGGACTGGTTGCACGGCCGGGATCTTATTCGCTTAGCGACCTCAAGCAGTTCCCGTCCCGCACGCAAATCACACGACACGTTTGCGAGGAAGGTTGGACCGCGATCGCTGAATGGACAGGCGTCCCTCTCAGTCGCGTTTTGACCGCAGCGGGTATCCTCCCTGCGGCTCGGTTCGTTAGCTTCCATTCGTATGATCAGTGGGCCGACTGCCTTGATATGTTCGATGCAATGCACCCGCAGACTCTTCTGGCATACGGAATGAATGGACGGGATCTTTCCATCCCTCACGGCGCGCCGGTGCGACTGAGGGTGGAAAGACAAATGGGCTACAAGAGTATGAAGTATCTACAGCGTATCGTGGTGAGGGATCAGTTCGATGACGGCGGTAAACAAGGGAGCATACAGAACGGCTGGGCGTGGTACGTGGGCATATGAGGACGATCGCGACCTAACCATTGTTGTAAAGAGCTGCTGAGTCCAAAAAGCAGATCCACGAAATGACATGAAACGAAGGCGAATCAGTGGGGCGCAGAGGCACTTGGCTGAACGCACGCTATCAGAGTGTAATACCATACGCTGGAAGAAGGCATTTGGTCTTGCTCAGAGTGACGAATTGGTCAAGGTGGTGGAAAGCGTTCTAAATGACAAGTGAACCTGATTCGAAAGTCATAACCTCACGGGAAATCGAGATAGAAGTCGTGAGTCGGGTTGAAGCAGGTGAAATCCTCTGCTCCCCGGATTTGTGTGAAGGGATCGCGTACCTGGTGTCGATTGGCGACGCTAACCAATCGCTACCGGTAGGCTACGAAAATGTAGATCACAAATTGCGGCTGGTTATCGCTGATGTAGTGACTGAAGAAGGTGCCACAGAAGAAGATGTGCAACGGATAATTCACCTGGCCGAGCAACTGAAGTCGTACAACGGCAAGGTGCTTATTCACTGTGAGGCCGGAGTGAGTCGTTCAACAGCTGCAGCGCTGATCATTCATGCCTGTTGGTTGGGGCGGGGCCGCGAGCACGAAGCAATGGAACGGGTGATCGCTCAGCGTCCTTATGCGATACCGAATCGCCGAATGGTGCGGTTGGCTGATAGTTTGCTGCAGTTAGGTGGTCGGTTGCTAGAAGCTCGCGACGACTTGTCGTTTTGCGTAGATTAGCAGGCCTCCACAGATTAAGAGCGGCACCCCGTGAGGGGTGCCATGTTTATAGCCCAACGCGCAACGAGATCCCGCACCCATTTATGGGTGCGATGTCCATGCATTCTTCCAAGATGGTCACGCAGTTAAGACGCAGGAACAATTAGGATCGAGCCAGCTGACGATTACATGGCACTCCTAAAGGAGTGCGGGGATGTGATGGTCCGGGCGCTATAAACATGGCACCCCTACGGGGTAAGGGCTTCTGAAAAGGTTCTTAGTGGAGCGCGTTACTGCGCGAGGGAGAGGCGGAAGGCGGCCATCTCGTGGTCGTTGCGAACGAGCACCACATCGCCGGCGAGTACTGGGTGGTTCCAGGTCTTGCCCTCGATCGCCGGGAAACGAGCGAACTCAGTGAACTGATCGGGTGACGCCTTTACCAACGCCAACTCTCCCTTCTCGGACAGCACAAGCAGCACGTCCTGATCGGGCAAAAGCACGAGCTGGCCGTAGCCATACCGTCCGCCCTTCCACTTGCGCTTCCCGTCGTTGAGGTCTATGCACGCGACGGTGCCGTAGTCGAACCCAAAGGCATGGCCCTTGTGAATGACGAAATCGTTGAAGCTGGAAACAAGGTCCTCCGATGTCCAGCGCTCTTCGGTGGTCCATCCGCCGGATCCCTGCTTGACGGCGATGCGGCGCATACCGTTTCCGCCCATTCCGTCGCCGACACTGATCATAAGATCACCATCCGCAATCACGGCCGCCTGCATAATCCGAGTGTCAGATGGCCACGCGTGATTCCAAAGTAGTTTGCCATCCGCTAGTGCGACACTAGTCGCGCCAGTTGAGCTCATTAATACGATCTGCTGGACTCCATCGATGGTCAAAAGCTCTGGTGAGCTGTAGCTGTTCCCGCCACGTGGGCCAAACCAGCGCGGCTTGCCGGTGGCGAGGTCGTAAGCAACGAGGTTGGCGGACGCGGCGACAATGACCAGATCGCCGACTACCAACGGCGAGCCAGCAATGCCCCAGCCGGGGATTTTCGCGCCTGTGTCGGACACCGCGTTACGTGACCAAACGACGGCGCCTGTGCGCTCGTCGAGCACGTTCATGACTCCAGTCGCACCAAGCGCGTATACACGACCGTTGCTAAGCGTTGGCGTCCCGCGCGGACCGGGCCCGCCAACCGACTCGTAGAACCGGACCGCGTCGCGATGTTTCCACACGGGTTTGCCAGTGGCCACGTCGTAGCACGCGACGATCTCGTCGTTGCCGCGCTGCTCCTGGGTATAGAGGCGTCCACCGCGGACCGCTAACGATGACCAGCCTGGACCTACAGGCCGTCGCCACAGCTCGACCGGAGGCGAGGCCGACCAGTCGGTTTTAATCTGCACACCGCGAACGGCCCCGTCGCGCCTTGGTCCGCGAAAGCCGGGCCATTCGGCATCGGTCGAGGTTGCTGCTGCCGGAGCGACGGGAGCTGCGGGTTCATCGCCTTTTGCCAGGAGGTGTTCCTCGGGAGTTTTGGACCAGCGCCAGTGGAAATCGTTATGGAAGTCTCCACTAGCACCGGCGGTTCGTAGGAGCGTAAACACTCCGCACCCGAGCAGGATCGCTGCCGCAATGACCGCGCGTCGGGGCCCCGCAGAGAGGCGACGACTGATTACTGCCGATGCGACGAGAGCGAGGCTCATAACAGGGATCGCACTGACGAAAAGCAAAAACCCCATACTGCCGGTCGCGATCGACACGTGGACAATACGCTTCGTGACGATCACCGCTATGACAATCAGGATGAGCGCAGCAATACGTTCGTACCAGGGCGCGCGGCTGAGGAATAACCACCACACGACGATAGCCAACGCGCATATGGCTGCAACCAACATCGCAGACAGAAGGCGCTCGGGTAGAAAGATAGGGACGACGAACCATGCGAGCCACTGCACCACGACAAGGACGACGCCGGGCCACACTCGCAGCGGTTTCCGAGGAGTTGCGTCATGGGTCTGCGCGATGGTCATATCAGCAGTGTTACGCGGTTGACGTACGGTTTGTTTCGTCCATTCAGCATTAGCCGCAGATTAACGCAGATCAGAACAAGAAGAGACCGGAAGAAGATACAAAATATTTGCGTTTGGACTCTTGTGCCTTCTTGTGGGGACAAAACTTTCAGTAAGCTCGGTTTCGTGTTTGTTCGTGGATCCGTCTTTTTCCCCTCATCTCAATCCTCCATGTTCGTGTTATTTGCATGAGAGTCTGCCACGGTGAGAACGATCCACGAATAAACACGAACACGATGAAACGTTAGGGGCGAGACGAAAGAAGACGATCCACGAATGAACACGAAAAGGAGCTTACTCACATTGACCGGGCGCTACTGACTCATATCTTCCTAAGTAATCACAGTGAGGAAGGGGGCAAGCGGTCGCTACTCAGATCTTCATTACTCAAATGCAGCGCGCCCCCGCTCAAGTCACAACACCTTCATCTTTGAAATAAGACATCAACAAGGACGGGGTGGGAAGATGAATTAATT
>JBKPAC010000191.1:0-23376 GCA_046726175.1 Acidobacteriota bacterium | reverse complement strand
CCTGCCCCTGCCCCTGCCTCCTGCTCCTGCTCCTGCCGCCTCGATCTATGGCATTATGGCGGCATCACGAATTCAGGAGGGGGCGCATTGATTACGTGCCGCAAGATGACCGCCGCTGACGTTCCGGCCGCCTTTGAGCTTTTGAGTGATTTTCTCGGAGCCGATCAGCACTATCTCGAAAGCAGCCAGGCATATGGCGACAAGGGAATTCGAGGCCTGAATGATGCACTCGATCTCTTTCTCGAGCAGCCGGAATTGGGTTTCGTCTGGCTGGCGTTTGACGAGAATGGCATCGCAGCTATCTGCGTTATCTCATACGCGATCTCGACGTCGATGGGCGCAATCGTAGCGAAGCTCGACGACGTCTCAGTGAAGGCAGATCGTCGCGGTAAAGGATTGGGAACGGCGTTGCTTGAGTGCTTGAAGGATCAGCTACGAAAAGAATCCGTGATGCGAATTGATGTCGCGGTACACAAGGACAATCCCGAAGCACGCCGCTTCTATGAAAAGTTTGGCTTCGTCCCTCTGAATGAAGAACGTCTCGCGTGTGTAATTAGTCAGTAGTCAGTCGTCCGTAGTCTGTGGTTCGTGTTACTTCGTGTCTTTTCGTTCGTGTCTTTTCGTGGATCTGGTTTTCGCCCGAACCCGACGCCGCCTCCGCGAATTAACCCGAACCACTGACTACGGACGACTGACTACTGACACTAACTTCACAACTTCCCGATTTCCTCAAAATACTTCGCAAACGCGACCATACCACCCGAAGCTTGCTGCCAATCGTAGTTCTCGTTTGGTGCGTGATAGCCGTGCTCGGGTAACGACAGGCCCAGAAAAAGTACTGGACACTTCAGAACTTTTTCGATGCTCGTCATTGCACCTATCGTCCCACCGTCGCGCACAAACACTGCATCGCGTTTGAACGCAAATTTCACAGCCCTCTTTAGTGCCTGCGGCAACTCGCCTTCAAGGATCGTGCGAAAGGCGGGTGCGGCATGCTCAAACTGCACCTTCACGTCCGGGTTGGATTTCTTTACGGCAGCGGTGATGAGCTTCCTGATGCGAGCTGGATCCTGCAACGGAACGAGTCGACACGAAGCTTTCACCTCAGCACGCGGCGGCACTATCGACTTCAAACCAGGTCCCTGATACCCACCGACTACTCCGTGAATCTCCAACGTTGGCATTCCCCAGATCCGCTTCATCACCTCGAGCGCATCGTTACTGCGCATTAGCTTCAGATGATGAGCCTTCTTAAAGGCCTTCACCGTAAATCCGGAATTAGCCCAGTCTTTCAACTCCTTCTTCGATGGCGGCACGACATCGTCATAGAAGCCTTTGATTTTTACTTTTCCTGTATTCACGTCGTAGATATCGCAGACAACGCGCATTAATTCGGCGATCGGATTGCGCGATGCGCCACCAGTCTCTCCGGAATGCGTATCTGTAGTTCCCGTCTCCAGGGTTAGAATGAACCCGAGCAATCCCCGCAAGCCCGCCGAGCTCGCCGGCCGATCACGCGATACCCACACGGTGTCGGAAACCACCACGGAATCTGTGCGCAGATTCGCAGCCGCGCCGGAAATTATTTCTTCGAAATTTGGCGAACCGATCTCCTCCTCGAACTCCCACAGAAAACGGATGTTGACCGGAAGTTCTGCCTCGAGGGCCGCGCGCGCACCAAAAAGTGCGGTCAGCGCGGGTCCCTTATCGTCGGTCGTGCCTCGACCGAAGTAGCTGTCCCCCTTCCGAGTGAAAACGAAGGGTTCAGTGTCCCAGGGTTCGGTCTGTTTTGAAGCCGGCTGGACATCGATGTGGTTGTAAACGGTCACAGTGGGGAATCTGTTATCCACATCAAAAACACCGTGGATTACCGGATTGCCTTTATCAGCTTTGTAAATCTCTATTTTTCCGCCGTATTTCTGGAGGGTATCAGCGGTTAGTTCAGCCCCGCGCTGGATGTCTGGCAAATGGGCCGGATCGACGGAGACCGTTGGGGTCTCGACGAACTCCTTCAAGAGCTCCTCGAACTCGTCGCGTTTTGCATTTGCAAAGGAAAAGAGTTGATCTCGCTTCAGCTCATCAGGCATTGTTTGGCCCCTCCAAAGAGATGTCTATGGCGAGGAACTAGCCGCGAATTAACACGGATAAGACGTTTGAAAGCTAAGACACTAAAACGTCCGGCCTCGGATCCGCATTAATCCGCGGCTAATTCCATTCGCGGCTAAATTCCGGTATGAGCAGCCAATAGTGCACAACTTGGCATGGTTTGTCACCTGACGATTCCAAAAATGGGATCAGACGATTGTTTTCCACACGTGGACTATCCCGGGCAACGTTTTTCAAGCGGTTCTTCACTAACCTCGCGTAGCCTGAGAGCCAGGGTCCCCAAACACGAACTTCGCGCCAGGCCGCTACGTACATTCAACCGAGCTACTTTTCGTGCTATCCTGACAACCCCGCTTTCGTCACTTTCGACGTTAGCCGGAACGAACGATGGAAAACTCAAGCTGGTTAACTCCTCAGGAGGGTTGCGTGCGAAAGAGATCATTTTTGCCAGGAAGTCTGTTTCTGGTCATTGCCCTATTACTCCCCGCCATTATCTTTGCCCAGAACAGATCCGCTCGACGCCAACCGGGCGTTACGCCGGACCGTGCGGCCGCAACCGCATCTAATACGAAGAGTCGTGCGACCGCCGCCGCCGTGCGAGGTGATGTAGCTGAAGCGTTGTCGGTAATTCAATCGAACTACATCGATGGTAAAAAGCTCGATTACAACGGCATCTTCAAGTCGTCGATCAACGGCATGTTGAGTGTACTTGATCCACACTCGACTTACTTTGATCCCATTGAATATGCCTCGTTCAAGACTGAGCAAAGATCGGAGTATTTCGGAATCGGCGCGACGATTGGAGATCTGCGACAGGGCGACCAAGTCAATACTTACATTCGAGCTACCTTCGAGGATGCTCCTGCGGCGAGAGCTGGTTTGCGGTTTGGCGATCGCATTCTGGAAGTCGATGGCCAGTCGATGCGGGGTAAGACGTTTGGCGAAGTCCGCAAATTCCTCCTCGGTCCCCGCGGAACCGTCGTGAAGGTCACTGTCGAGCACGCAGCAAGCAGCAAGGCCGAAACGGTAACCATCACACGCGATGCTGTACCGCTGCCGTCGATTCCATTAGCCTACATGGTTCGACCGGGTGTCGGTTATGTAGCCATGACCGGAGGCTTCAACCTGACGACTGCAGATGAATTCGAAGAAGCTGTTCAGGATCTGCACTCGAAGGGAATGAATACTCTGATTCTCGATCTGCGCGGCAATCGGGGTGGTTTGTTAATTCAGGCCGTGAGGGTCGCGAATACGTTTCTGCAACGCGATCAACTCATCGTTAGTCAGAAGGGCCGGATTCGTGGGAGTTCAGAAGACTTCCGCGCCGTCAATGACGCTCCGGATGCAGTTCCGCTTGTAGTGCTGGTCAACAAGGATACTGCATCGGCTGCTGAGATTGTGGCAGGTGCTTTACAGGATCACGACCGAGCGTTGATCGTCGGTGAGACGACTTTTGGCAAGGGACTAGTCCAGTTACCAATTCAGCTCGAATATGATTCAGCCTTGCTGCTGACGATCGCTAAGTACACTACTCCTTCAGGACGTCTGATTCAGAGAGATTATTCAAACGGCGGTTTTTACGATTACTACAAGCACGCTATTACCGGTGAAACTGATCCGGCCGCTCCACAGGTTGGTCCGGAAAGCCGTACTGACCTGGGTCGTACGGTTTACGGTGGAGGCGGTATCGCGCCGGACGAGGTTGTTGCTCCCGCGAAACTCGCTCCGGGCGAGAGCAGGTTGGCTGATCCAGTGTTCGCATTCTCGTTGGAGTTGACTACGGGTCGCGTCGCTGGCTTTGAGTCGTACAAAATTCAAAAGCCAATTGAGTTTGGACATGATCTGCAGGCTACAGACTATCCGGTCACGGATGCGCTGTTTAAAGAGTTCAAGAAATTCGTAGCCGGCAGGCCAGTTTTCAAAGTCACGCAGGAGCAGATCGATCGCGCTCGGGCGTACGTCAATCGGCAGTTGAGATTCGAGCTGGCGACGGCCGCATATGGAAGTACTGCTGCGATCCAAGTGTTCAATGAAACAGACCCACAGATCGCACGAGGCATCGACGCTATGCCCCGCGCACGCGAGATGGCGCTTGCAGTCAGACGTGCGAAAGCTCGCGGCTAAAAGCTATCGTTGTTAGCAGATGAAAAGACCCGCTCCGGCGGGTCTTTTTATTTGTCCCAGAATTCCTCAAGGACTTTTCGTGTAATTTGGTGTCTTCAGTTTCGTGTAATTTCGTGGATCGTCTTTCAGTGCAGCAAGACGATCCACCAAATTACACGAACACCTTCTGACGACAACTCCCTACTCAAGTAAGAGAACGACTTTTCCGAAGCTCTCATTCGACTCCAGTCGAGTGTAAGCGGCGCGCACGTCTTCAGCTTTAAATACTTGATCGATGATCGGTCGCACTCTTGCGTTTGCGAGCAGCGGCACGACGTGATTCGCAAACAAACGAGTTGCTGTTGCCTTCTCTTCTCTCGATCGGTTCCGCAAAACCGTACCCACGATCGTCAGTCGCTTGCTCATGGCCGTGGCGAAATCAAACTGCGCCTTTGAGCCTGAAGTCGTCCCAACCAGAATCATTCGTCCTTTCGAAGCGAGCGAGTTCAGGTTCGCCTCGAGATAACCCGACCCCACCAGATCCAGGATCACATCGACCCCACGTCCATTGGTCAACTTTTGCACAGCCTCAACAATCATCGCCGGCTCGTGATCGACCACTATCGAACTGTCCAGACCAAGCTCTGCCGCCTTCTCAAGTTTCTCAGCCGTTCTTGAGCTCCCCAAGACGGTAGCCCCGGCAACGCGAGCGAGCTGAATCGCCGCGGTGCCTACACCTGAGCCTGCAGCATGTATTAGAAGTGTTTCACCAACCGTGAGCCCACCTCGCGTAAAGATCGCATCGTGAGCCGTGATGAACGCCTCAGGCACTGCAGCTGCTTCTGCCCAATCTAGGTTACCGGGTACTTCAACCAAGTGGTTCTCCGGCACAACTACGTACTCGGCCTGTGCACCACCGCCGACGATGCCAAAGACTCGTTGTCCCGCTTTCCAGGTGCGGACTTCAGGGCCAGTGGCGTCGACTTCTCCAGCAAACTCGAGTCCGGGAATATCCTGCGGGTAACCGGGAGGTGCGGGATAACGACCGCGGAGCTGGATCAAATCAGCTCGGTTGAGACCGGCTGCTCTGACTCGAACGCGCACTCGATCCGCAGTTGGTTGACCAGGAGGATCCGTTTCACGAAGCTCGAGTCCTTCAACACCACCGTGCCTTGTAATTGTGACTGCTTTCATGCGTCAGAGGTTACGCTCGCTGCCAGGCAAAACAAAGCGGGTTGGAGATACATTCGTGTTCGTGTAATTTCGTGGATCGTTCGTCGCAACAGCAAACCGATCCACGAAGCAACACGAAATAAATGCTCCATGCATAGAATCCTGATCATCGTAAATCGCGTGGCGGCGAAGGCGGATCGGGCTTGGGCGGTGGTCCAACCGATTCTAAAGACGAACAAGATTGATTTCGATCTGCATGAAACAGCGCAGGCTGGTGATGCTACCACTCGAACTCGCGACGCGCTGCACTCAGGGTATCAGACGATCGTTGTGCTTGGCGGAGATGGAACACTGAGCGAGGCCGCCGAAGGATTCTTCGATTTCAACAATGACAGCGATGTTCTGCCGAGTCCGATCAACCCAACAGCAGCACTGGCAGTTCTGCCTGCCGGAACAGGAGACGATTTCGCTCGCGGGCGATGCGGTATGAGGACGCCCTTGGAAGATTGGACCGGAACGTTGCTCGCACACATCGAAGGGTTAGACCGAGCGCGAGTCGTGGACCTGATCTATGGCCGTTGCGATGCGTACTCGAAGCAGTACATCTGCCTCAACGCTTCCACGCTGGGAATTGGTGGCGAGACTGGCGCTCGCGTGGCAGCACAAGGAGAGTTAATGCGAAGGTTTTCAGGCGAGGCGCGCTTCCTGATGGCTGCGATGAGCGCCCTGGCTGCATGGCGCGAACGTCGCGTCGCCGTAACGGTTGACGACGAATTGATAGCGGACGGTCCAATGAACCTGGTGGCTGTCGCAAACAACGTGTACGCGGGCGCCGGTATGATGTTGTCGCCTGAAGCGAAGATCGATGACGGAAAACTCGATGTGGTGATTGCGAGCGGCCTGTCACGAACGAACGTTATTCGCGAGTTACCGCGGATACACACTGGTGGTCACGTATCGAACCCAAAAATACAAATCAAGCAAGGCAGCTACGCTCGAGTTGAGACTTTTGCTGAGGAAGATGCGTTGCGGATCGAAGCGGACGGTAACGTGCGCGGCAAGACACCCGCAGACTATCGGATCATGGCTGGGGTGCTACGCTTTGTGATGTGACGAGTCGAAGCGGCCGGAGGGGGAACAAAACCATTTTCCATTTGGCATTGTACATTTTTCATTTTCCATTTATTCACCCTTCCATGTTCTAACTTCGAAAGATGATCCTCATTAAATGGAAAACGACCAATCTACAATGCCAAATGGAAAATGGTTTTTTTCTGCCTTTTAGCATTCCCCACTCTCAATCTTAGCCACTTTTGCCAACCTTCGGCGGTGGCGTTCCTCTCCAGTGAAGCGCGCTCCAACAAAAGCTCGCACGATCTCCAGCGCAAGTTCCGCGCCCGTTACTCGCGCTCCAAGACAAAGGACGTTGCAGTCATCATGCTCACGCGACTGATGACCTGAATAAGTGTCCCCGCACATCGCAGCACGAATGCCCTTGAGTTTGTTCGCAGCAACCGCAGCGCCAATACCACTACCGCAGATGAGGATTCCAATCTCCGCGTCACCCGACTGCACAGCCTGGCCCACTGCAAGAGCGTAATCAGGATAGTCGTCTGGACGTGATCCGTCGTGCGTGCCAAAGTCGACAATCTCGTGGCCCGTCTTTCCAAGCTCGGAAATAATTCGCTCGTTGAGAGGAAAGCCGCCGTGATCAGCGCCAACTGCTATTCGCATGAACCCTACACCAGCCCTTTCGCATGCTTCACCACATTGTCGACGTTGAAACCTAATTCGCGCAGAGCTACATCACCCGGTGCCGATGCGCCGAATCGCTCGAGACAAACTGCATCGCCTTTCGGACCGATATATCGATCCCAACCCTGACGCACGCCCGCCTCGACTGACAAACGCGCCGTTACCGTGGGAGGAAGTACGTCTTCGCGGTAAGTCTGGTCTTGTTCTTCAAAGATCTCCCAGCACGGCATCGACACGACGCGCGTTGGGATGTTCTCTTTCTGAAGCGCCTCGCGAGCATCGAGCGCTAGCGAGACTTCAGAGCCCGTCGCTAATATGATCAATCGCGGCACGGTTTTTACTCCATTCGCGTCTTCCGCTTCGGCAAGAATATAAGCCCCGCGACGCAAGCCGTCCGCCGCAGCATAACGATTGCGATCGATGATTGGTACTTTTTGTCGTGTCAGCGCGAGAGCTGTCGGACCGTGCCGGCGCAGAATTGCAATCCGCCATGCTTCACTCACCTCGGCCGGATCCGCCGGACGAATTACAAACAGATGAGGAATCGCCCTCAGTGCAGCCAGATGTTCGATCGGCTGGTGCGTTGGTCCATCTTCGCCCAGTCCGACTGAATCGTGCGTGAAGACGTACACGACCTGGACTTCTGAAAGTGAGGCCAGTCTGATCGCAGGTCTCATGTAATCTGAGAATGTCAGGAACGTTCCACCGAACGGAATCAGGCCGCCGTTGAGCGACATTCCAGTTAGCGTAGAGCCCATCGCGTGTTCGCGAACGCCAAAGTGGAGGATCCGTCCTCCATAGTTGCCGGCCTCGAAATGACCGCCGTCCTTGATGTCAGTATTGTTCGAGACGCCCAAATCCGCCGAGCCTCCAATCAACATCGGCAGGTGAGGCGCCAAAGCATTTATCACCTCGCCACTCGCCGCACGAGTTGCCATCGGTTTCGCGTTCTCGAATCGCGGTAGATGACTCTCCCAATCCGCAGGCAACTCGCCGCTCATCATCGTCCGCCACAGTCGAGCCAGCTCGGGATACTTTTGCTGGTGATTCTCTACGAGTGTCTGCCATTCGCGTTCGAGTTTTTCGCCGTGCGGAATAGCTTCTCGAAAATGGGCCAACGCCTCTTCCGGAACGTAGAACTGTTTGTCTTCAGGCCAGCCAAGGCGACGCTTAGTCGCGCGCACCGCTTCCTCTCCCGGCGCATCGCTGTGCGCTTTACGCGTGCCCTCGGTGGGCATGCCGTAACCTATTACCGTCTTTACCGAAATAAGAGACGGCCGATCCTGGACCGATTGGGCGTCGCGGATTGCCGCTTCGATGGCGGGAAGATCGTTACCATCGTTCACCGTGCTCGTGTGCCAGCCATAAGCCTCGAAGCGCTTCGGCACATCCTCGCTGAACGCGAGACTTGTGAATCCTTCGATGGTGACGTGGTTGTCGTCATAGAGATAAATGAGTTTTCCCAGCCTAAGATGCCCAGCGAGAGATGCGGCCTCGGATGCTACGCCTTCCATCAGATCGCCGTCCGAGACGATCGCGTAGACGTTATGATCGATCACCGGGAATCCATCTATATTGAAACGCGCTCCCAGGTGAGCGGCTCCCATTGCCATGCCGACGCCATTCGCAAACCCCTGGCCCAACGGTCCAGTTGTGATCTCGACACCTGGTGTCAGAGCATTCTCCGGATGACCCGGCGTCTTCGAACCCCACTGCCGGAAACGCTTGAGTTCGTCGAACGGCAAATCGTACCCGGTCAGATAAAGCAGCGAGTAAAGAAGCATCGAGCCGTGGCCCGCTGAAAGCAGAAACCGATCGCGATTCTCCCATTTTGGATTTCGAGGATTGTGTCGAAGACAGCGCGTCCACAACACATAAGCCATGGGAGCGGCGCCAAGCGGCAACCCAGGATGGCCCGACTCTGCTTTCTGAACTGCGTCGATTGAAAGTGCGCGAATTGTATTAATGCAAAGTTGATCCAGGTCCGTCGACACGCTTGTGTCCTTCTGCACTGATGCACTCATTTATAGTTTCCCCTCCGCTCAGATCAGGACTGTCAGTTCACGTCGCGATCAAAAGGTCATAATATTTCTGGTGCCGCGCGAGCCCTTCCTGATAACTCGAGTGACTATCCTTATCAGGCTCAAACGCGGTCTCGACTGAAGTCTCAAATTCCTCGATGCTTTGTATTTTGCCCGCGCCTTCGAGGGCAAGCAAGGCAGCACCTCGCATTGATGCTTCCTGCAATGCACCGAGCAACACCGGACGATTGATCACGTCCGCAATTATCTGTGCCCAAAGCGGAGACAAACGCAACGCATTGCCGGCTGCCATGATGGTTGCGCCGGGCGCTATGGGCTCCAGCGCCTGCAAAATGGCCGCGAAGCGATATGCGACAGCTTCCATGGACGCTCGCAGAATGTCCGCCGGCTGAGTTTGCATCGTGAGTCCAAGAATTGCGCCTCGAGCATCCGGCGTCCAGCCGGTGCTGCGTTCGCCGGCCCAAAACGGCAAAACAGTCAAACCGTGTGAATCCGGCTCCATGCGCGACAAGAGTTCCTGCAGTGAGCCGTCGCCGCTATGGTCGAACGCCAGTGACTGCGTAAGCCAGTGATAAAGCCCTCCTCCGTCCGAAAGAGCTCCGCCGACAACAACTCGACTTCGATCAGCTCGATAACACCAAAGAGCGCTGGACAGATTGTCTGGAGGTTCGCCTGCGTACAATGTACGCAAAGCACCTGAAGTCCCGACCATCAACGCCGCGCGCTTGCGCGTGTGACAACCCGCGCCAATGTTGTTGGCCGCTCCATCTCCGAGCGGCGGCGAAAGATAGGCAGTACTCAACTGTGGCCAACGACGTGAAAAAGTCTCGTTCAAACGCTGATAAGTTGAATCCGAAGGAGTCACTTGCGGAAGCGCCTTCGCTGCGATCCCGAGCTCACTGACAAAATCGTAATCCCAATCGCATGCTCGTTGATTGAAGAGTCCTGTGGCCGAAGCCATCGATACACTCGTTCCGCTTTCACCGAACAACTTCAAAGCAAGATACTCAGCGAAGCCAAGCCAGCATGCAGTGTCTCGATAGGCCTGCGGATCCGCTTCTCGCAGCCACAGTACTTTGGCAGGCCAGTAGCTCGGGTGAAAACGACACCCGGTCCGTGCATGGATCTCGAGTTCGTTGAATCGAGTGCGTAGCTCGTTGGCGATTGTGGCCGAACGCGTCTCAGCCCAGCCGAGAACCGGAGTTGTCGGCCGTCCAGCAGAGTCAACACCCAACAAGCTATGCCAGAAGCAGGAGATTGAGATCAGCTCGATTTGCGTGTCGACCAACTCAGGGATCGCGAACAAATCGTCGATGGTTTGAATGACTAGTTGCAGCGCTTCGTGAGGATCGAGTTCCGCAAATCCTGAGCGAGTTGAGAGTTCGCGTGAGTTGTGAATGCTTGTGCCGGGAAGTTCGTTGCCGCGCTCGTCGAACAACGATGCTCGCACGCCGGAAGTCCCGATATCGATTCCGAGGATTATCGCAGGGTTCGAGCCTCGCATCATCGAAATGGCTTCGGGCGATGGTTCAAGGTCGAGCACTTGATCGAGCAAGCTACTCATCAGTGTCAGTTGGCAGCGGGCAGTTGACAGTAGGCAGCTGCATGTTTGTTTGTGTGATTTCGTATCTTCGTGTTCGTGTGTTTTCGTGGACCCATTTTACCGCACCCGAAAAACCAGTCCACGAAAGTACACGAACTGATAAAATGCAGAGCATGCAGGCAGAAACACTCAACTGTCCAATGTGCGGAGCGGCGGCGGAAACCGACGCTTCGCAGTGCCAATACTGTGGTGCGCGTCTCGCCACGATTGCCTGTGGCTCTTGTTTCGGAATGATGTTCATTGGCAGCAAGCACTGCCCGCGCTGCGGAGCTGCTGCTGCAACTCGAACCGGTGCTGAAACAACTGCCCGAAAATGCCCGCGGTGCAAAGTTGAGATGCAGTCGCTGGCAATCGGCTCGACCAGTGTGCGCGAGTGTGGGCAGTGTTTCGGATTGTGGCTCAACGTGCCGTCGTTCGAGAAAATTTGCGCCGATCGAGAAGAGCAAGCTGCAGTGCTGGGAATGGCGTCACCGGCGCCTCAGCGGCAAGTAGACGTGGGTGACAAAGTTACCTATGCGCCGTGTCCCGAGTGCTCGCAGCTGATGAACCGGGTGAATTTTGCGCGCTGTTCCGGAGTTGTCGTTGATATTTGCAAGGGACACGGCACGTGGTTCGACCGCGACGAGCTGAGCCGGATCGTGGAGTTCATTCGTGGAGGTGGGCTCGCGGCTTCACGCGCGAAGGAGAAGGCTGAGCTAATCGAGGAGCGCCGGCGCTTGGAGAGCGAAAGACTGGCGTTGGATATGCGAGATAATCCATTGCGCCCGCGAAGTTCAGAGGATTCGTTGATGGGCATTGCGTCTGCGGGCGGATTGCTCAAGCTGCTGCTTCGGTGATCGGATTTTCGATTTTCGATTTTTGATTGCCTAGCGTAGAGTCCTCTTCACCAGCGACACAAACTCCTGAATATCCTCCTCGGTCGTGTCGAATGACGTCATGAACCGCACTTCGGAAGTCTCTTCATTCCAAACATAGAAGAAATACTTCTCCTGCAAAACCGGAACGTACTTCTGCGGAATGATCGCAAATACACCATTCGCTTCCACCTTTTGTGTGAGTGTGACGTTAGGCACCTTCGCCAGCTGACTAGCAAGGATCTGGGCCATACGGTTTGCATGCTCCGCGTTTCTCCGCCAAAGCTCATCGGTTAGCAGCGCCTCGAACTGCGCAGAGACAAAGCGCATCTTCGACGGCAGGTGTGTTCCCTGTTTGCGAATATACTTGAAATCCCTCGAGAGGCTACGATCGAAGAAGATGACCGCCTCGCCGTACATCATTCCGTTCTTTGTGCCACCGAATGAAAGCAGATCGACGCCGCACGACTTCGTTATCTGCTTCAGTCCCGTTTTCAAACTTGCCGCAGCATTGGCGATACGTGCTCCGTCGACGTGCAGCAACATGTCGTTCTTATGCGCGAATTCGGACAGCTCTTTCAGTTCCTGAGGAGTGTACACGGTACCCATCTCAGTCGATTGCGAAACCGATATCACACGCGGCTGGACATGGTGCTCAAATCCCACACCGTGTAGATGATGTTTGATGAGATCGATTGTGAGCTTCCCGTCCGGCGTCGCGACCGAAAGCAGTTTGCATCCGGTAAACTTTTCCGGTGCGCCGCACTCGTCCACGTTGATGTGAGCAGTTTCAGCACAGATGATGGCGTGATAGCTGTTAGTTACGGCTTTCAAACCAAGTACGTTTGCGCCGGTGCCGCCGAAGACAAAATAGATATCCGTGTCGTTCCCAAACTCTTTGCGAAATCTGGCCGTGGCGCGCTCAGTGTAAGGATCATCGCCGTATGCAATGACGTGACCCCTGTTAGCGGCAAGAATCGCTTCCACGATTTGCGGATGCACACCCGCGTTATTGTCGCTGGCAAAGCTGCGCTTGGGTTTTGTCATGGTAGGGACAGAAGATTTATCCACAGATTACGCAGATGACACAGATTACAAACGAACAAGGGCAGTTGAGCATTGGTTTTACCTACCCGTTTTTACTTCATCTGTGTAATCTGCGTAATCTGCGGATGTTTCCTACTTCAACTGCTTCAATATCTCGCGACTTGAATTTGCTCCCGGGCCGCCGGTGATCCCACCACCCGGATGCGTACCGGCTCCGCACAGAAAGAGTTTCTCAATTGGGGTGCGATACTGTGCCCACCCAATCAACGGACGGAATAGAAAGAACTGGTCGAGCGACTGCTCACCGTGATGGATGTGGCCTCCAGTTAAGCCAAATGTCCGTTCCAGATCCAGAGGCGTGAGCACTTGCCGGCCCACGATCAGCTGCGGCAGATCCGGCATGTAGTCCGTTAACGCTTTTACAACTACATTGCCGAATTCTTCACGCCGTGAGTCCCAGTCTCCCTGCGCGAGCTTGTAAGGTGCGTATTGCACATAAACGCTCATGACGTGAGCACCCTTCGGCGCGAGCGAATCGTCGCTGATGGAAGGAATCGTGATATCCAGATAAGGGTGCGGTGAGAAGCTGCCATACTTCGCCGCGTCGAACGCTCGCTCGATATAGTCAATGTCAAAACCTATCTGTATCCGACCACTGAGCCGATCCGCAATGTCTCCATTAGACAAGCCGAACTTCGGTAATGCCGAGAGCGCCAGGTTTACCTTCGCCGAAACGCCGACCGACCGGTAATTTCGAATCTTTGTGAGAAAGCTGGGCTCGAGTTCGACGGGATCGATCATTTGTAGAAACGTCCGACGCGGATCAGCATTCGACACAACAGCGCCTGTACCGATCTCAGTTCCGTTTGACAGCACAACTCCGGTAGCCCGTCCGTTTTCGATCAGAATTCGTTTCACCTCGCTCCCGGTGCGAATCTCAGCGCCCGCATCTGTAGCTGCCCTTGCGAGCGCCTCTGTCAATCGACCCATTCCGCCTTTGACAAACGATGAAGGAGCAACGGCGTGACCATCTACACCTGCCTGTAACAACAGGCCCATACTCGTGCCGGCGGACCATGGGCCGGCGAACGCGCCAAAGATTCCACGCGCTGCAACCGTAGCTCGCAACAACTCCGTGTCGAACCACTCCGCGACTAGATCTGCGACCGCCATCGGCCCCCACCGAAGCAGCCGGTACTCATCTTTCTTACCGAGCCCGCGGAACGCCATTCCGACCTTGCCGAGGTTCCAAACTTCTCCTAATGCCGGCTTCTCCACTGTAGGCGGAGTCATCGAAAGCAAAGGAGCAAGAACCTTCCCGATTCTCGCGAAGCTCTGTTCGAACTCGGGATACCTTTTTGCATCTGCTGCTGAAAACTGCTCGAGCTCGCGGACCGTGCGTTTCTGATCGGAAAAAAGAGAAAGCGTCCTGCCGTTGTGATCGAAGGTGGTCACTCTAACGGATGGGGAAATCACCTCGACGCCGAGACGCTTCAGCCCGAGATCCGATGCGACTTGAGGCATCAATGGACCGGCTGTATGTGCCAGAGTCGAACAACGAAAGCTGGAATGAATCTCTTCGGTGACTGCAGCTCCGCCAACGACGTCGCGTCGTTCTAGCACGAGAGGTTTCAACCCAGCCTTTGCGAGATAGGTCGCTGCCACCAGACCGTTATGGCCCGCGCCAATGATGATGACTTTATGGTTCACTCGAGCCGCCATTTCACTCGCTCTGTGCTATCTCCGTGTTCTCTGTGTCTCAGGGTTGAGTGGTGTGGCGAGTAACAATCAACACAGAGCCACAGAGAGCACGGAGTTACACAGAGTTATACTTTTCCTTTCTTCCAATCTTGTAAAAGTTTCAACGCCGAGTTTCTGCCGGGCGCACCCATGATGCCGCCGCCCGGGTGCGTTGCCGAACCACACATGTAGAGCCGCCTGATTGGCGTCCGATATTGAGCCCACCCTGGAGCGGGTCGCAGAAAGAAAAGCTGCTCGAGCGTCAGCTCACCTTGAAAAATATTTCCTTCGGACAATCCGAACTCGCGCTCGAGATCCAGCGGAGTCAACACCTGTCGATGCAGAATCAGATTCTTTAGATTGGGCGCATGCTGAGCTATGGTGTCGATTACTGTGTCGCCGAACTCTTCGCGCTTTTCGTCCCAACTTCCTTCCTTCAAATTGTAGGGAGCGTACTGAACAAAGCAGGACATCACGTGCTTGCCTGGCGGAGCCACCGAAGGATCTGTGAGACTGGGAATTACGATGTCGATGTACGGTCGTCGTGAAAAGCGACCATACTTCGCTTCATCGTAAGCTCGCTCCATGTATTCGACGCTCGGCGAAATCGAAACAGCGCCGCGCAAGTGGTGTCCTGGACCAGGTAGTGAAGTGAAACTCGGCAGGCCGTCCAATGCGAGATTCACTTTTCCGGAAGAGCCACGGTACTTGTATCGCTTGAGATCTTCGGTGAACTCGTCCGGCAGATGTTCCTCGCCGATCATCTTCATGAACGTCAAACGCGGGTCGACGCTCGAGGAGACTACCTTCGCCTGTATCTCATCTCCATTGGCGAGCGCGACTCCCTGCGCCGTTCCATTCTTCACGAGGATCTTTGTAATGGGTGCTTCGGTGCGGATCTCGACGCCGGCCTCTCGCGCAGCGTCGCCGATCGCATTTGAGATTGCGCCGGTACCACCGCGCGACAATCCCCACGAACGAAATGCACCATCAATCTCTCCCATGTAGTGATGCAACAAAACGTAAGCCGTGCCCGGTGAGCGCACACCGAGGAAGGTACCGATGATTCCAGACGCGGACATCGTAGCTTTCAAAACGTCCGTCTCGAACCATTGATCGAGAAAGTCCACTGCGCTCATCGTTATCAGCTGGACCTGGTTGTACTTGTCGTCAGCAGGTAAGTTTTGGAATCTTCGTCCAAGGAACAGCAGGTCTTTCAAGCCTTTCGGATTGAGTGAGGTTGGATCAGGCGGTGTCATGCTCATGATCGGCTTCACAAAGTGGGCCATCTCGATCATGGCTTTGCCGTATTCGTCGTATGCCTCGGCATCCAGACGCGAATGGCGAGCTATCTCGCGGCGTGTCTTTGCATGATCGTTCACGCGCCACAGGTAATCGCCGTTCGGCATGGGTGTGAAGGTTCCATCAAGTGGCAGAATCTCGAGGCCGTGACGCGGCAGATCGAGCTCGCGAATAATCTCCGGTCGCAGCAGCGAAACTACGTAAGAGCAAACTGAGAACTTGAATCCCGGAAAAACTTCTTCCGTAACAGCCGCACCCCCAAGTACGTGCCTTCGTTCGAGCACCAAGACTTTCTTGCCGGCGCGCGCGAGGTATGCGGCATTCACAAGACCATTGTGGCCACCGCCAATGACGATGACGTCGTAACCATTCTTCATAGTGGTTGCGTGGGTGGGTAAGTGATTACCCAAATTGCATCAGTAGCGTTATATGTAGCTTGCTGAAGACTCGTTAGGATACTTATAATCGCTCGCCCTGACAATTCGCCTGACAAAATAAATAGACAACATGCCAGTTGGAACTGCTTTCCATGAACGCACCGCAGCGCTATGTGAGAGTCTGAATTATCGAGAGTGGTCCGGTTATTACGCCGTCAGCGCTTACGAGGCACACCACGAACACGAGTACAATGCCATTCGAAATGCAGCGGCGCTGATCGATATCTCACCGTTATTCAAGTACCGGCTTACCGGAAAAGACGCAACTCGACTGGTTGACAGGATCATCACTCGCGACATGCGAAAAGTGTCTGTGGGCCAGGTGATCTACACACCGTGGTGCGATGAAACCGGGAAAGTAATCGATGATGGTACGGTATCTCGACTGGCAGAAAACACCTATCGTTGGACCGCCGCAGATCCAAGCTTGAGATGGTTTACGCAGAACGCCGCAGGAATGGATGTGCAGATCGAAGACATCTCGGAAGCTGTGGCCGCGCTGGCGTTGCAAGGTCCAACATCTGGACGGTTGCTGAAGTCGATTGTGCAGGGCGCCGATCTGTCAGGACTGAAGTACTTCCGTGTTACGAGCGGGACAATTGCGGATGTGCCGGTCGACATCTCGCGAACTGGCTACACGGGAGATCTTGGATACGAGATCTGGGCAGCGGCGGACGAGGCCGTGAAAGTTTGGGACGCTCTCATGATTGCCGGACAGCCTTTCGATATTCATCCCGCAGGAATGCTCGCGCTCGACGTGTCGCGAATCGAAGCCGGTCTGTTGTTGATTGATATCGACTTTAACAGTAGTAAGAAGGCACTAATCAAAGAACAGAAATATACGCCATTCGAAATGGGGCTCGGACGTCTGGTTAACCTCGACAAGAATCGTTTCGTCGGGCAGGCTGCGCTGATCGCTGAACAGAAGCGTGGGCCTGCGCGTGAGATCGTTGGACTCGAAATCGATTGGCCCGGAGTCGAAGAGTTGTATGAAGCAGTTGGGTTGCCGCCGTCGATCTCACCAATCGCATCGAGAGTTGCCGTACCGGTTTACAAGGACGGTGCACAAGTCGGCAAAGCCACATCAAGCACCTGGTCTCCAACACTGAAGAAAATGATTGCGCTGGCAACAATCAAACGCGATTACGTTAAGCCGGGGACTAAACTCGAATTCGAAATCACAGTTGAAGCTGTTAGACATCGCGTCTCAGCAAAAGTTGTAAAGACTCCTTTCTTCAACCCGAAGCGAAAGACTGCTGTTCCGGTTTAGTTCTTGTTATTTCGTGACTTGATTTCGTCTATTTTCGTGGATCGTGCGATCTCTAGAACAGATCATCCAGAGCTATAACCCACGTTCGCCTCTCGAGGAAGCGTGGACCATTCCTGCTGCCTGGTATACGGACGAGCGGCTCTACCAACTCGAACTCGACACTGTTTTCTCACGATCCTGGCAATATGCTGCGCGGCTCGATCAGCTGGCGCAGCCCGGTAGCTACGTAACGACTGAGATCGGAACTGAACCAATCGTCGTCGTCAAAGGTAGCGACAATCAGATCAGAGGCTTCTTCAACGTTTGCCGGCACCACGCCGCAGCGGTTATGACTGAAAAAGAGGGCACGGCCAACCAGCTGCGGTGTCCGTATCACGGCTGGACGTACTCGCTTGAAGGAGCGTTGAAAGGTACGCCGGACTTCACCGGTGTTTGTAATTTCGATCGAGCTGCCAACGGACTTGTTCCAGTAGAAACCGATACGTGGGAAAACTGGGTCTTCGTCAATCTCTCGAGCGCGCCACAATCGCTCCCTGAGTTTCTCACCTCTGATCTCGTCAACCAGATCGAACCTCTCGAATTGAGTGAAATGCATTGGCTCGAGCGACGTCATTACGCGTTCGACTGCAACTGGAAAGTGTTCGTCGATAATTATCTCGACGGCGGCTACCACGTTCCACATCTTCACAAAGGTCTCGACAGCGTACTGGACTACAGCAAGTACATGATCGAAAACGGTGAACGTTTTTGTTTGCAGTGGAGTCCGATGGTGAGTGAAGGCGCGGAAGCACAGACCGGAGCTGTGCGTAAAGGTGAGCGCGCGCTGTACTACTGGATCTATCCAAACTTCATGGTGAACTGGTATGACGGGGCAATGGACACAAACCTGGTAATCCCTCGCGGTGTGGACCAGACTGAAGTGATCTTTGACTTCTACTTTCCCGAGGTTTCAGAGAAATCACGTGAACGGAATCTCGCAAGCATAGAAGTTGGTCAGCGTATTCAGGATGAAGACGTCGCGATATGCAAATCGGTCCAGAGAGGACTGACCTCTCGTGCCTACAACGCCGGTCGTCTGTCAGTACGACGCGAGGCCGGCGAGCACCTCTTCCATAAACTGTTACATGCAGATCTGGTTGCGGGAATTAAGACCGAATGAAGAGTTCCACGGCTGGGCCGAAAACATTTACCATTCATCATTTGACATTTCTCATTTTTCATTTGGTTTGTCCGTAGTCAGTCGTCGGTGGTCAGTGGTTCGTGTACTTTCGTGTCGTCGGTTCGTGTTACTTCGTGGATCGCGTTTTATGTTGCAGGCGAAAGACAACCACGAAGCAACACGAAAGCGAGGACAGGAAAGCACACGAACCACTGACCACTGACGACTGACAACGGACAAACCAAATGACAAATGATTAATGTCAAATGATGAATGGTAAATGTTATGGTTCTTCTAACTCCCGCTAGCTAGGACCCTCTTCTTGGAAGTAACTACAAAAGATCTTCCTCTTCCCAGATCCCGCGGGCGCTTGCTCAGCGTGCTTGGCGTTGGCTTTGGTCTCGCCATTATCGTCGGCAACATGATCGGCGCCGGTATCTTTCGCTCGCCGGGAATTGTTGCGCAACACCTTCCTAACGCGTGGCTATATCTCGGAGTATGGCTCATTGGCGGCTTGTATGCGTTGCTGGGGACAATCTCGCTCTCAGAGCTCGGCGCGATGATTCCCAAGTCCGGTGGCCAGTACATCTTTGCTCGTTACGCTCTGGGCGAGTACGCAGGCTTCCTCGTTGGATGGAATGATTGGATTTCTACCTGTGGAGCTACTGCCGCAGTATCACTGGTCGTCGGGGAGTTTTCGGGAGCACTGTTTCCTGCCCTCAGTGGCGGACGCTCGCCAGTTGTTATTGCAGTTGCCGTCTCAGTGCTCTTTGCCGTGCTGCAGTGGCGCGGCATTGTCTGGGGCAGCACAGTCCAGAACATTACCAGCCTATTAAAGGCAGTCGCCTTTTTCGCTCTGATTGCCGCAGCGTTCATTCTGGGCGGCCAGGGATCAACAACAGCCACCCCGGTGATGAGTACTCCTGTTGGAACAGCGCTCTTGATTGCGATCGTCCTGTCGCTGCAGCAAGTGATTTACACCTACGACGGGTGGACCGGTGTTATCTACTTTTCCGAAGAAGTTGCGAATCCGGGGCGGGACATTCCGCGCGCAATGTTTGGCGGAGCACTGGCTGTAATCGCGATCTACCTGCTTGTCAATGTTGCGCTGCTCTACACGCTTCCAATTACGGAGATCGCCGGCAAGGATTTCGCGGCTGGAGCAGCGGCCAACGTGCTGTTCGGGCGGTTCGGCGACTCGATCTTTCGATCCCTGACGATCGTGTCAATGCTGAGCACGATTAACGCGTGTCATTTGATGGCGACGCGTGTGATCTTCGCGATGAGCCGGGATGGATTGTTTGCTCACCAGGCCGCGAATGTTAACTTGGGCGGCACACCGACCGTTGCGCTCTTCCTGACTGCTGCCATTTCAGTTTTGTTTACTGTGTTCGGGGAAACATTTGCGACGGTGATCACGATTTGCGCGTTTTTCTTCGTCGCCAACTACATTCTGTCATTCATCGCGGTATTTGTGCTGCGGCGCCGTGAACCGGAGAAGCATCGGCCGTACAAGGCCTGGGGTTATCCATGGACCACCGGAATCGCGCTGATCGCCTCGACGGCATTCCTCGCTGGAGCGATCGCAAGCGACACGAGGAATAGTGTTTGGGCTTTACTGCTGCTTGCGGTGAGCTATCCCGTCTTTAGGTTGTTGCGGAGATTGTCAGTAGGCAGTGGTCAGTAGGGCGGGAAGCAGGAGCAGGAGCAGGAGGCAGGAGCAGGAGGCAGGAGGCAGCGGCAGTAGTGGTCTCATCTCATGTTTGAAAACCACAGTCAGAAAAGGGCCTCCTGCCTCCTGCCTCCTGCCTGCTGCTACTGCCGACTGACCACTAACCCCTTCGTATCTACTTCCAGGCGCTGCCACGTCGTCTCGATCTTGTAACGCCGGAAGCACGCTGCAATCGTTTCGCCAATCTCTTCGAAGTTCGCAGTCGCGACCGCTAGCACAGTCGGCCCGGCACCACTCAATCCCAAGCCTAGCAAGCCCTCCATCCGCTGTAATGCAAGCACCTCTGACAGGCCAGGCACGAGCGTTTCTCTCCGCTCCTGATGCAGCCGATCTTGCATCGCTTCCCAGAGGAACTCATACCGCTGAGCGGCCAGCGCAGCAACGAACAGAGCACTCCGCTGTAGATTGTGTACAGCATCGGCACGTGGGACGACGCGTGGCAAAGCCTCACGAGCAATCTTCGTAGGTACTCGAACGTGCGGCGAGACAAGTACCACCTTCAACTCTGTGGGCCAGGGCCGCTTGATCGCGAGCACAGAGCCGGCAGGGGCCAAACAGGTAATTACAAACCCTCCATACAACGCTGCCGCTACGTTGTCGGGATGTCCCTCGAAACGCGTTGCGTGTTCCAGCACCGTTTCGTCCGATATATCCTTGTCGCATAGCAGCCCAGTTAGCTTTACCCCTCCGACGATTGCCGCGGCGCTGCTGCCAAAACCTCTGGACAAAGGAAGCTCTGTTCTGACCACGAGTCGCACTGGTGGCAACTTCAGATTCTCGATCTTCGCGGTGTATGACATCGCGCGGTAAATCAAATTCTCTTCCGTGCGCGGCAGTTCGGCACTCTCTTTGGTGCCCGTTGTGCGAACGCGACACTTGATTGTCGATTTAGGAACAACGGTTGCCCTGATCCTGAGGTATTGCTGTAACGCAAGACCAAAACAGTCAAAACCCGCGCCGAGGTTTGACGTCGAAGCAGGTAGAACTACTTCAAAACCTTTTTCGCTCCTTGGAATCTTCGAGGTCCTTTGCATTAGCTGCGATTCTCCGATTCCAACAAGCGCTGGAAGTGTTGGCGTATTTGTCCCAAATCGGCGGGCAACCGGACCGGCTTGTTTCGCAGCCGGCCATCGATGCGGTTCTGTGTGTTCTCGTCCAGTGCAAGTGTTCCCTGGTGGTACTTGATCACGTAGTCAGTATCTTTCAGAAGATGACCCGTAAGCACAGCCACGACGTTTTCATCCCCTCGAATTGTGCCTTCCAAGATCAGTTTCTTAATGCCCGCGACGGTCGTTGCCGAAGCTGGTTCACAGCCGATGCCGTCACGTCCAATCACAGCCTTTGCTTCAGCAATCTCAGCTTCACTTACTGTCACAACTCGGCCGCTGGTCCAACTCAACGCACGCCAGGCTTTTTGCCATGAAACCGGCGCTCCTATCTTGATTGCTGACGCCAAGGTCCTGGGTTTTGCAATGTTCACAAAATCTGTTGGAAAAGTTTTTCGACGAAGATCTCCATGATGCCGGGTAAACAGATCCGCGAAAGGAGCAGACCCTTCAGCCTGAACTACAGTGATCTGAGGTAAGCGGTTGATGACTCCGAGCTGTAACAATTCGTGAAAGCCTTTTCCAAAAGCCGAACTATTCCCAAGGTTACCACCTGGCACTACCAGATGATCCGGAGTACGCCACCCAAGTTGTTCACAGAGTTCGATCGCCGCTGTTTTCTGTCCCTCGATTCTGAACGGATTGATCGAGTTGACCAGGTATATCGAGTCATCTTCTGCGAGTTCACGGATCGTCCGCATCGCATCGTCGAAGTTCCCTTCGATCTCGAGCACGGCCGCACCGTAATCAAGGGCCTGGGCCAGCTTTGCGAGGCTGATCTGGCCCTCGGGAACAATGATCGCGCAGAGAATATTTGCCCGCGCCGCGTAAGCAGCAAGACTCGCAGCCGTATTTCCGGTGCTGGCGCAACAAACCAGCCGTGCGCCAAGCATTCGAGCTTGAGTCACGGCAGTGGTCATGCCCGTGTCTTTGAATGAACCCGTGGGATTCGCGCCCTGATGTTTTAGCTTTACAGACTCAATACCACAGTAGCGTGCTGCTCGCGGCGCTTCGTAAAGCGGCGTGTTTCCTTCAATCAGCGAGACGATTGGCGCATCCTCAGAAAATGGCAGTACCTCGCGATAACGCCACACGCCGCTGCGATCACGCGGATTAAATGAACTCAATCTTTCATGCCACACCCGCTTTAAGGTTCGCGCGTCAGCTGACGTAGTGACTTCGAGATCAAGCAGGCCGCCGCACCTCGAACAAACGTAAATACGTTCGTCGGTCCGGAACGTCGCGCCGCAGTCTGGTTCGATGCAACGCTGCGCGGCTTCTAAGGATTGTTGATTAAGCATTTTTGATCGTCATTGTAACGCATTCGTGGCGTCTCAAGACTGCTTCCGGTTAAACTGCTGCCCGCATGCTCTACCGTGAATTCACTCCTGGACTTGAAGCGCGCGATTTCATTCGCTGTTATTGGGTGCTGGAGGATGGCGCGCCGGCGGTGAGCGCTCAAACGATAGTTCCTGATGGGCGTTCCGAGTTGATTATCAGCCTTGCCGTTCCGTTCGAGGAGGACAGTAACGGTGAATGGCATCTGCAGCCTGAGATCTTTTTCGTAGGTCAAATAACTGGTCCCTTCCTGGTTCGTCCTGCCGGCCCGGCAAGAACAATCGGTGTGCGATTTCGAGCCGATGGAGCGAGTCGACTACTAGGCCTCCCGATGTTTCAGCTGAACGACATGGCGTTGGCGCTTGATGATCTCTCGCCCGTACTTTATCGACGCCTCAACCGCTTGCGAGAGCTTCCTTCACTGGTTGAGCAGTTATCCACGCTCGAACGGATCCTCTTGCGCGGCGTGGGTGGTAGTCATGGCGACAACCTGATCTCAGTCGCGGTCGAGGAATTCGAACGCACGCATGGCCTCGTTGGTGTTAGCAAGGTTGCGGATATGCTCGGTTTGAGTTCGCGACAATTCGAACGGCGATTCAGGAACTCAGT
>JBKPAC010000190.1:0-28926 GCA_046726175.1 Acidobacteriota bacterium | reverse complement strand
ATCTCATTCATCAATGAAGTCGCGAACATGTGCGATAAGATTGGCTGTGATGTTCATGATGTCGCAAAGGCGATTGGAATGGACAAACGTATTGGCGGCAAGTTTTTGCATCCCGGCCCGGGATTTGGCGGTTCGTGCTTTCCTAAGGACACGCAAGCGTTCGCTTCTGTCGCTCGCAAGTTCGGTTGCGACTCGCTGATCGTCGACGCAGTAATCGAAGTCAATCGCCGGCAGCGTCGCGCCATGTTGCCGAAAATTGAAAAGCTCGTCGGTGAGCTGAGGAACAAAGATATTGCAGTTCTCGGGCTGGCGTTTAAGCCGGAAACCGATGACATGCGGGAAGCTCCGTCAGTCGATATTATTCGAAGCCTCATCGAGAGCGGTGCTCGCATTCACGCTTACGACCCAGTCGCGATGGAAGAAGCAGCAAAAATCCTTCCTGATGTTGATTACACAGAAGATGAATACGCCGCTGTCAAAAACGCCGATGCGCTGGTCTTCCTTACCGAGTGGAACCAGTTTCGCGCTCTCGACATGGCACGAATCCGGGATTTAATGAAAACTCCTCGCATTGCGGATCTTCGGAACATCTATGATCCCGAAGATATGCGTGAATTGGGTTTTGATTATGTTGGAGTTGGTCGCTAGAAAACCTTATTACCTTGCCCTCCTGCCCAGATAACAAATTATGGCCCTTTCAGGTATAGCGCTCGTCACCGGCGGAGCCGGTTTTATCGGTTCTCACATCGCCGCAGGTTTAGCCGCAAGTGGTGCAAGAGTACGCATCGTCGACGATTTTTCAACCGGGTACCGCCAGAACCTCGATGAGATAGGTGGGGAGATAGATTTCGTTGAAGGTAGTGTCGCCGACGAATCAGTCTTGCGCCGTGCGCTCAAGGACGTCGAGATCGTCTTTCATCAGGCAGCGATTCCTTCGGTGCCGCGCTCGGTCGAGAATCCGCGCCAGACTCACGTGGCCTGCGTTGAAGCTACGTTTTCTCTACTCGATGCAGCGCGTCAACTCGGTGTCAGGCGTGTGATTTATGCCGGATCGAGTTCCGCATACGGTGATCAACCGACCCTTCCGAAGTCTGAGGGAATGCTGCCCGAGCCGTTGTCGCCGTACGCTGTAGCCAAGCTCGTAGGCGAATATTACGGTCAGGTGTTCAGTCGAGTTTACGGGTTGGAAACAATTACGCTTCGCTACTTCAACGTGTTTGGTCCAAGACAGGATCCGAGCTCGCAATACTCCGGTGTGATCTCGCGGTTCATAACTGCCTTACTGTCGGGTGATCGTCCAGTAATTTTTGGAGACGGTGAACAGTCTCGAGATTTTACTTACATCGACAACGTCGTCTCCGCAAACCTCAAGGCAGCAGAGACGACCAAAGGAATCGGCCAGGTAATCAACATCGCGAATGGCGAGCGGATCTCTCTCAACCAACTTCTCAATGAATTGGTGTCCCTCACCGGTAAGTCATCGGTTACTCCGGACTATCAACCTTCAAGAGCAGGCGACGTTAAGCATAGTCTTGCGGACATAACGCGGGCTCGTGAGTTACTCGGCTACGAACCGGAGGTTGATCTCCGGACGGGACTTAGGAAGACGATTGAGTGGTTGCAGAAAAGTCGTTTTGCTCCGGCTTAGACCAACGAACCCGATCCCGCACTCCTTGGCTCAACCAGGCTCTTCAGACTCTGTTCATAAGGTGGACGCGCCACGCCGCGGTCTGTGACGATCGCGCTGATTAACTCGTGCGGAGTCACATCAAACGCCGGATTGTGAACAGGAACGCCATCAGGTCCCAATTGATGATCGCGAATGTGCGTGATCTCTTTGGAATCTCTTTCTTCAATAGGTATGTCTTCACCACTGGCGATCGAGAGATCTAACGTCGTAATTGGCGCCGCAACGTAAAAAGGAATGTTGTGTTGTTTGGCCAGCACGGCGACCATGTACGTTCCGATCTTGTTAGCTGCGTCTCCGTTGGCCGCGATTCGATCGGCGCCTACTACAACAGCGTCGACCTTTCCCTGCTTCATTACATGGCCTGCCATGTTGTCTGTTATGACAGTTACCGGGATATCGTCTTTTGCTAGTTCCCACGCTGTAAGTCTGAGCCCCTGAAGAAACGGTCTCGTTTCATCGGCAATAACTGCCACTCGTTTGCCCGCGTCTCGCGCTCCGCGAATCACGCCCAGCGCAGTTCCATAATCTCCCGCCGTCGCAAGAGCGCCTGCGTTGCAGTGGGTGAGAATAGTGCTGCCGTCTTCGATCAGGTCTGCTCCGTACCGGCCAATGCTTCGATTCGCTTCAATGTCCTCCTGAAAGATCTTTTGCGCTTCAGCAACGAGGCTATCTTTTAGTTCTTCAACATTCTTCGTTCGCGTCTTCTCGCGATTGAAATGACCTCGCATTCGTTCAATGGCCCAGAATAGATTGACAGCGGTTGGCCGCGTCTGGCCCATCACGTCGCAGATGTAAGCGAGATCGTCTTCCAGATCGGCGACAGATGTACCAACGGACTGGCTGGCTCCTAGGGCAATGCCCATTGCTGCAGAAACGCCAATTGCAGGAGCTCCTCGCACGACCATTTTCTTAATGGCCTCCGCCACCTCTTCATAAGATCGCAGCATCAGATAGACTTCTTCTTGAGGAAGCAGGCGCTGATCGAGCATACGAACACCTTCATCGGTCCATTCCACTGTTTTGATCATTCGGCTTTTGTTCCTTTGAAGAGAATCTGAGGCATCTTAACGGACACCCCACGCACGAGCAAATCCACAGATTACGCCGATTCCACAGATTACGCCTTTACCGCTGTAGACACGGCCTCCCAACCTGCTTTTATTATCTGCGTAATCTGCGAAATCTGTGGATTGCGTTCGTTTGACACCCAACTTCTCACCGTGATAGTGTCCGGCCGCGATAGATACATTTGATCTTTTACTAACTTTGTAAGCGTCCCGGTGCCTTCGTGCGAAGGAGAATATGGGAAGGCGGGTGAGAATCCCGCGCGGTCGCGCCACTGTAATGACAATCGCAGCTCTCGGGTGAGAACTGTTGCTGTCTAAGTCAGGAGACCTGCCAGGACGCCTGCAGCCTTGTGAACGCCTCGCGGAAAGGTGTTCGGGCCGCTCGGGTTCAAAGAGATCCCGCTGATTGCCTGTTCATCTTTTAGCGATAACAGGAGGTCGGCGGGTCTTTTGCTTTTAGTAACCTCAACTCGATCACTGCGGTGGGCCAACCACCTTTTGGCTTTTCTTCTCGTAATTGCGTTCTGCCAATGCTCTCGACAATCGGGTAGTAAGCCGGAGAATACTGCTTCAACTCGCGAGTTCACTGACGACATCGGCCGCCGTGTCGCAGTGCCTTCCCGGATCGAGCAAGTTGTTTCGCTTGCACCAAATCTGACAGAAATTGTTTACGCGATCGGCGCCGGGAAAGAACTGGTGGGTGTCACGACCTACTGCGATTATCCAGAGGAAGCAAAGGCGGTCCAGAAGGTAGGCGACACGCTTCATCCTAGTATTGAACGAATCCTCGCGGTCAGACCTCAAATTGTCCTAGTCTCAACTGCATCGCAGCTGGAGAATTTTACGCAGCAGTTGAATTCACACGGCATTGTTGTCTTCGTAACAGATCCACATGATCTTGAAGGAGTCTTCCATTCAATTCAGCAGCTTGGAGACCTTTTGAATCACCAGAGCGAATCGATCGATCTGGTTAAGCGTTTGCGCGCGCGCACCGAAGCGGTAGAAAGCGCGGTTAAAGGTCGGCAGGCAGTAAAGGTTTTTTATCAGTTATCCGATAAGCCGCTGTACACAGCCGGCAAGGACGCCTTCGTGACTGATCTCATCCGGCGCGCCGGTGGAGACTCAGTTACCGCAAATGTAGCGGGCGCATGGCCCAGGTATAGTGCGGAATCAGCGCTGGCTGCCCGGCCCGAAGCGATAATTCTTCCTACCGGCGGCGCTAGCGAAAGTGGGAATTCCGACGTCGCAGTCCCATTGAAACAATCCCGAGCAGCATTAAACAGCAAGGTTTTCCAGATCAATGCAGATCACCTGTCGCGACCGGGGCCGAGAGCAGTTGATGGACTTGAAGAAATGGCGCGAGCACTCCATCAGGAGGCATTCAAATAGGAATGACGAACGGCCGAGACCGGCGAAGTCGTGTGACCTTACGACATACGGTGACTGTTTGTCTCACGCTGCTGGTGGTCCTGATCGCATCGATATTGTTGTTGTCTTTGATAGGTAGCGAACGTCTGCCCATGCGGAATTCACTGTGCGCACTGTTAACAGCGGGCCGTTCGTCTTGCGGGTTAACTGCGGATCAATTCGCAATTCTATTTGAGATTCGGGTACCGCGCGTTCTACTGGCTGCAGCCGTGGGTGCGTCTCTCGCTGCTGCCGGAGCAAGTTATCAGGCACTGTTGCGAAACCCATTAGCAGAACCCTACTTGCTCGGAGTCTCAAATGGTGCGGCCGTCGGAACGATGATCGCGCTGGTGTTCTTTGGAGCCGTGGAATGGAGTCGCCCTGTGATGGCGTTCTCCGGCGCATTACTGGCCACACTTTTCGTTTACAGGCTTGCGCGTGGACGAGCTGGAACAACTCCCGAGAGGCTGGTGCTTGCGGGAGTGATCGTTACCACGTTCTTGTCCTCCGTAATCGTGTTCGTCACGACGTTGATGGATGCTACTCGGATCAGATCGTTCACTTTCTGGTTGTTGGGCGACTTGTCTGGAACGACTACTAACTTACTTGGAATCGCGATTCTAATTTCAGTGCTCGGAACCATTGCGTTGACTCTCAATGCCAGGTCTTTGAATCTGTTGATGCTCGGCGAGCGGGATGCTTTTGATCTCGGAGTTGAGGTCGGGCGCGTCCGAATCACCGTCTTTCTTGCAGCAAGTCTGCTTGTTGGCAGCTCAGTCGCCGCCAGCGGCTCTGTTGGTTATGTGGGATTGGTGGTCCCGCATCTGGTGAGGCTTTCAAGCGGAAGCGACAATCGACTTACGATTCCGGCTGCAGCGCTTGCCGGCGCGATCTTTGTAGTGGTTGCCGACTCTCTTGCACGGACAATAATCGCTCCGCTTGAATTGCCTGTTGGAGCGATTACTGCTCTTGTTGGAGCTCCGTTGTTTATCTTCTTGCTGAAACGCGCGGCATGATACCTCTTCTACAGGTTGATGGGCTGACAGTCTCATATGGTCATCGCGTTGCGGTCGATCACATCTCGCTTTCTTTGAATGCGTGTGAGTTTGCGACCGTTGTTGGTCCAAACGGAGCTGGAAAGTCGTCGCTGTTGCATGCGCTCAATGGCAGTGTGCACGTGAGTTCCGGCACGGTTTTACTGGAAGGACAACGCCTCGAAAGTTACTCGCGACGTTCGATCAGCCGGCTGGTGGCAGTGGTGGCTCAGGAAGCAGAGCTGAGGTTCCCGGTTTCCGTGTTCGAGTTTGTTTTGGGTGGTCGTTACCCGTGGGCGAGTGCGAATGCCTTTGGATGGGAAACGGACCAAGATCTAAACATTGCAGAGGAGGTTCTCGCGGAAACCGAACTGACCCATTTGAAAAGCAGGCTCATGAACGAGCTGTCGGGTGGTGAGCGACAGCGGTGTTTGCTCGCGCGGGCGCTGGCAACTGAAGCTCCGTTGCTTCTGCTGGACGAACCTACTGCCAATCTCGACCTCGCTCATCAGGCGAGTATTCTTTCGCTTGTGCGGAGTCGATGCGATAAGCGAAATTCGACGGCGCTGGTTATCACGCACGACCTTAATCTCGCCGCTCAGTTTTCGCATCAGGTTTTATTGATGCACCGTGGTAGGACGGTAGCATTCGGGAGACCCGAGAGCGTACTGATCCCCGATTTACTTAAACAGGTTTTCGAGGTCGAAGTTCTGGTTGACTCACATCCGGTAACAGGTGTCCCTCGAATCACGCCAGTGCACCAGGCTCACCGGTAAATTGACAATCTATTCAGCGCTGCCGTGGGGAAAGCGGTGAGGCGTGACTGGCAGAGGTCTGTTACCCGAGTATGTCATTCCAAAACATCTGTTTGGCGCCAACCTCACGCATCGGTACAAGTCATTCACCGTTAATTTGGATCTGGACCACAACGGCTCGTATCTGTCTCTCGTATTCGAGGATAACTTACCTTTTCGCCGAGCTGATCTGAGATTCCCCGGTTACACGAAGGCGGATCTATTTGCGAGTTTTGAGAAGCGGTTCTTTGAAAAGATCACTGCCACATTCTTCAGCGGCGCCGACAATCTTTTTCAACCAAGAGTATTTCGAGAATGGGTTCCGAGCGCCGGGGATAGTCCGCCGCGGAGGGGTGAACTTCAAGTTCTGATTAGTGGTTCAGGTTGCAAGGTTCGGAAATCAAGGGCGCAATTGCGTCAACTTACAGAATTCCTCCTTGCAACCTGAAACTTGTTCGACAGCGCGTCAGGCTTTTTTCGTGAACAGCCCCGCTGCCAGAAAGGCAACTCCGAGAAGCAGGTGGATACCGTGGTCCACAAATCCCAGATGCAGCGGGCCCACGTGCCACTCGCGCGCCATAGCGGCGTCGCCAAAAACTAATCCGAGAATTCCTAGAGCGAGATAAACGACTCCAAAGACGAGTGAGAAGCCTCGTGCGCCATTTAGAGATCCCGCAAAACCGAAATACAGAGCGATCACTCCAGAGACGATGAGCACGAGATTGTGCGGAGGTGTCAGGTGGGCCCCCAACAAATCAGGCTTGACGAAGCCACAGACGCCCACTAGCAAGAAAACGACTCCTAGAACCTTGCAAACAGTCTTAGCCATTTGTCTCTTTTCTCCTATGTGAAAAGGTCAGGTACCGAGCGGCTCGCGCGCCGGGGTTCGGCAAAGTGCGTCCGTATTTAGCTAGGCAACGTTGGTGGCGTCGTGATTGTACAACAAAGCACCTTTGCAAGGGATAATAGTTTTACCCACCCGAGTACGTTTCGAATTCCAGCAGTGTCTCATTCGGAGCGGGCGTCTCGCCCGCCGGTGGGCTGACTATCGAGCCGACTGGCGGGCGAGATGCCCCCGCTCCCAGTGAGACACTACTGGAATTCCTGGGAAGTTGTTTTGGGCCGGTGCTATACTACTCCCATTCCGAACCCCCTCCTGAATTTTTTGAGGTTTTATCTGAGGTGACCTATGCGAAAACTATCAGACTATGGAAGGCGCTTGCCCGTTAGGATTTTGAGTGTAACGTTCATTCTGGTTCTGGCGACGATATCGGCTCAGGCCTACACTGTCGTTCTTCGCAGTCGGCGGCTGGTCGAGATCCCTGACACCTTTTCGGTCACGAAGTCGGCTGTAGTTTACGAGGTAGGCTCAGGAATTCAGATCAGTATTCAATTAGTTTCGATCGACATCCCGGCCACTGAACGGTTGAACAAAGAAGCTGCAGGCAGTTTTCTTGGACGCATGCTAAAGGCATCAGTTCCTGACGTAACGCCCAAGCCGGTGGCGCCGGCTGGCCGTTCGATAACTAACAAGGACCTGGAACCGTTTGCGCACTCAAGGCGACAAAGTGAAATCGCTTACGAACGGAGACGTAAAGAGCTGGGTCTGCCGTCGGTGGAAGAGTCTCGCCTACGTGCGGCTGCTGAATCGATCGCGCTACGTGAAAGGTTTGAACTGGATCAGTACGACCAGAAATCCAGCGAGCAGTACTGGCGTGAGCGCGCTACTAATCTAAAAGCGGATCTTGCTGCTGCTGATGCCGAGATCAACGTCATTCAGCAACAGTTGGATTGGCTTCCCGCTCCGAACAGTCTCCCGTCCATCGTTACGTTCGGGTCGGTGGATCCCTTCTTCCAACCGTTCGGTCGACCACGACTATATTCCGCTACCCGTGGGGCACAGATAAGCGTGCAAACCGGAGTTGGGCCGTTCTGGGCTCCCGGGCGCGGAAATGTCTATGGTCGACGTATGGGTAACCGCGGCAGGTATTACAATCCATACTACAACCCATACTCGATATTTCCCTCAACGACGGTATTTGGTTCTCAGCCTTATGACTCATCGTATGATCGGACTGTCCTGATGCAACGGTTGAACGAACGGATTGCACAGAGAGCTGGTCTGCAGGCCAGATGGCGTGCGCTGGAGGACGACGCCAGACGAGCGGGGGCGCAACCTGGATGGCTTCGATGAACAATAATTGGGAAGTGATCATCGGCCTCGAGATTCACGCTCAACTCAGTACTGACTCGAAAATATTTTGTGGTTGCTCCACTCGTTTCGGCGATCAACCGAACGAGAACACGTGTCCCGTCTGTCTTGGGTTGCCCGGAGCGCTTCCCGTCCTCAACCGGCGCGCCGTTGAACTTGGTGCGCGAGCTGCATTGGCACTGGGCCTCAGGATTAACAACCAGTCGATCTTCGCTCGCAAGAATTACTTTTATCCCGACCTGCCGAAGGGATATCAAATCTCGCAATACGACCAACCTTTCTCCGCTGACGGCGAGCTCGAGATCATGACAGCCGAGCGTGACGAAGCCGGCCATCCAATCGAGTGGCGGCCGAAAAAGATCAGACTGACCCGATTGCATCTCGAAGAAGACGCTGGAAAGAATGTGCACGAAGGACTTCCAGACGTAGATCGCTACTCGTACATAGATCTCAATCGTGCCGGAACGCCTCTTGCCGAAATCGTCACCGAGCCTGAGTTTCGCTCATCATGGGAGGCTTACGATTACGTGAATCATGTCCGACGCGCGTTGCAATGGGTCGGAGCGTCAGAGGCGGACATGGAAAAGGGTAATCTCCGTTGCGAGGCAAACGTCTCCGTTCGGAGGATCGGAGACACGGCATTTGGCACGAAGGTGGAACTGAAGAACCTCAATTCTGTTCGCTTCATGCAACGCGCCATTGAGTACGAAGTCACGAGACAGATTGGTGTTTTGGAATCCGGTGGCCGCCTCGTCCAGGAGACACGGTTATGGGACGACCGCGCTATGGAAACGCGCACCATGCGCTCAAAAGAAGAAGCTCACGATTACCGCTATTTCCCTGAGCCGGATTTACCACCGCTGATTGTTTCGGACGAGTTTATCGAATCGATTCGGAGCAGCATGCCTGAACTCCCGGAAGTTCGCCGGAAGCGGTTTATGGATCAATTCGGATTGAGCTTCGCTGATGCTTCGCAGCTTACTTCCGAGCGATCGCTCGCAGACTATTACGAACGTGCTGCTTCATCCTCTGGGAATCCCAGAGGTGCTGCAAACTGGATCCGATCGGAGTTGCTCCGAGAGTTGGAATCAGCAGGAATAACAGCAAGCAATTCGCCGATTTCCCCCGAAGGTCTTGCCGAACTCGTGCGTCTGATTGATGAGGGGAAAATCAGCGGCAAGCAGGGCAAGGACGTGCTCGTCGAGATGTTCAAGACCGGCGAAAAAGCGGGTGCCGTCATCGAGAAGTATGGCCTGGTTCAAGTCAGTGACACCGGTGAGATCGACCGCGTGATCGATGAAGTGCTGGCAGCCAACACGGCTCAGCTTGAACGATATCGATCCGGGAAGGAAGCGCTCTTCGGTTTCTTTGTAGGACAAGTCATGAAAGCCTCCAAAGGAAAAGCTAATCCAAAAGTCGTGAACGACCGTTTGCGCGAAAAGCTCAAGGGGGCGTGATGGAGATCAAGGGTAAAGTCGCTCTCGTCACAGGTGGTACGGAGGGCATCGGACGCGGTATCGCGGAAGCATTAGTAGTCGCCGGAGCGCAAGTGTTTCTTAGCGCGCGACGTCAGCAGGAAGTTACAGCGACGGCGCAGGCGCTCAATGAACGCGGACCGGGTCCAGTCGCCGGTTCAGTGTGCGACGTTCAGCACTTCGAACAGGTGCAGGCGCTCTTTAAACAGGTCGAGTCTACATTCGGTGGGTTGGACATTCTCGTTAACAATGCCGGTATTGGAATCTTTGGCCCAGTTGAAGAGATGTCGCCCGAGGATTTCGGCGCAGTACTGCATACGAACCTGTTCGGAGTGTTCTATTGTTGCCATGAAGCGATTCCAATTATGAAGCGCCGGGGCGGCGGCTACATCATCAACATATCGTCGCTGGCTGGAGCTAACCCACATCCGAACATGGCTGCCTACAACGCATCAAAGTTCGGTCTGAATGGTTTTAGTGAAGCTCTGATGCAGGAAGTAAGGCACGACGGGATCAAGGTGAGTTACATCATGCCGGGTTCCGTGAACACCGCTTTTGGTGGCGACAGTCCCAGTTCAGAAAAATCCTGGCAACTAACGCCTGCTGATATATCGCGCGTCGTGATCGATTTGCTTCACCACGATGATCGTAGCCTCGTCAGTCGCGTGGAGATTCGACCCAGCAGACCTCCTAAAAAGTAGATGCGAGCTGTTGTTCAACGCGTCACTCACGCCAGTGTAACCGTCGAAGAAAGTATTGTTGGCGAGATCGGAAACGGTCTCGTCGTTTTGTTAGGTGTGGCGCGCGACGATGCTCAAGCTGACGCAGAGTACCTTGCTGAGAAGATCGTTGCGCTCAGGATCTTTGATGACGAAGCAGGACGGATGAATCTATCGGTGCGAGATGTGCACGGTGGAGTCTTGATCGTCTCTCAATTCACGTTGTATGGAGACGTGCGTAGGGGACTGCGACCATCCTGGAGCGACGCGGCTGCACCTGAAATTGCAGAGCCGCTTTATGAGTACTTTGTAGAAAAAGTGCGGTTATGTGAGGTACAAATCGCGACGGGAAGTTTTCGCCGCATGATGGAGGTTGCGTTGGTGAATGATGGTCCCGTCACTATCTTGCTCGATAGCAGAAAAGCATTTTGACCATCAACTCTGAAGGACACAGCCTGAGCTAAATCATGTCATCTGTGGCCTTGGAGCTCTCTTCCAGCTCAAAACGATCCCGGTCTCTGCGTTCGATCTTATCTAGAAAGTCCAACTCTTCGTTGTCCTCAAAATTGACTCCTAAAGCGTGAGCATTCTCTTCCACAACTGATTGGTCTGGAGTCGGATTGTCACCCGAAACTGCTTCTGAGCCGCTTTCGTTTACATCTTCCCAGTTAGCATCAAAGTCGCCGCCGGCATCGTGTGGCGACGCAGCAGTATTGTTTCGCAGACGATGAGCCAGAAGTTCAGGATCCTTCGGCGCTCGCAGGATCTCGTCCTCCATGAACTCTTCAATCTCGGGATTCGGAGCATAGTCTGGGTTATTGGATAGATATTGGAAGTCTTCAGCTTTCTTCCGAGGCATGACCCCTCCTTGGAATCGTTTTTCGACTCGTTGGGTTGCACAATTGGGGGTGAACGCCCTGACTATACCACAGGCTCTTACGAGTGCGGCAACGATTCATCACAGGTAAATCAGGTAAATATTGGACGGTCTGTAGTTCCGATGACATTCTGTTTTTGATGACATTTTTTCTTCACGACGAGGTTGCTTAGATCGTGAATGATCGTCAAAAAGTAGCCTGCTTGACGATTATCTTAGTGGCCTCTACACTAAACTTTGATAATCAGTTTCTTGTCTTAAACCAACTTCTTTTGTCGCACAGTCACGGTGAATTATCTCGTGGCTTGCGAACATGGTCTTGCTATGGCTGATAGTCTCTCTGATTCCCTCAAAACGTTTGAAGCTGCTCCTGGACGAAATGGTCGTTACTACTCATTACCGCAGCTCGAAGAAAGCGGATTTGGTCGCATTTCGCGGCTGCCTGTGAGCATCCGCATAGTGCTCGAATCGGTACTGAGAAACTGCGAAGGCAAAAGGATCACCGAGAAAGATGTTCGTAACCTCGCCAACTGGCAACCGGAGGCTGAGCGCACGGATGAAATACCTTTTGTCGTGGCTCGCGTTCTGTTGCAGGACTTTACCGGTGTGCCTTTGCTTGTCGACCTCGCTGCGATGCGCTCAGCAGTGGCGCGTCTCGGTAAGAACTCCGGGATCATTGAGCCGCTCGCACCGGCTGATCTGGTCATAGACCATTCTGTTCAGGTTGACTTCTCCAGCACTCGTGATGCGTTTGAAAAGAATATGCAGATGGAGTTCAAACGCAACAACTCTCGTTATCAGTTTCTCAAGTGGGGAACGAAGGCATTCAACGGCTTCCGCGTCGTGCCCCCGGGCATCGGCATCTGTCATCAGGTGAACCTCGAGTTTTTGGCTAAAGGAGTCTGGGAGAAGAATGACGTCTATTTTCCTGACACGTTGGTAGGTACTGATTCACACACCACGATGATCAATGGCCTGGGAATTGTCGGTTGGGGCGTTGGTGGTATCGAGGCCGAAGCTGCGATGTTGGGCCAGCCGGTCTACTTTCTGACCCCCGATGTAGTTGGCGTTCACATGACCGGCAGTTTGCGTGAGGGAGTTACGGCGACGGATCTTGTCCTGCGCGTGACTGAAATGCTGCGCAAAGCGAAGGTCGTAGGGAAATTCGTCGAGTTTCATGGAGACGGAGCTGCCAGCCTTTCCGCAACCGATCGCGCGACGATTGCAAACATGGCGCCTGAGTATGGCGCAACAATGGGATTCTTCCCGGTGGATGAAGAGACGCTGAGTTACTTCAAGGCAACCGGTCGCTCTGAAGAGCAAGTCGCCATCGTTAGAAATTATTACACCGCTCAAAAGATGTTCGGCATGCCTCGGAGTGGTGAGATCGACTACAGCACCCTGCTCGAACTTGATCTCTCTTCTATTCAGCCGAGCGTAGCTGGTCCAAAACGACCGCAGGACAGAATTGAGCTATCCGCATTGAAGGATCAGTTCAGTAGCTTGTTGGTAGCACCTGTGTCATCGGGCGGATATGGCAAGTCCGACGAGGAAGCGTTTACGCGTTATCCGACAGTGATTGGAGATCCGGAGGTCGTGCCGGCAGTCGCGGGCGGCGGTGAGCAACATGTTCCCCCCGTGGCTATTCCGAGCACTGCGAACACCAATATCTGGACCGAAACCGAAATGGTAAACAACCGGCCCACTCCGGACATCATCAGTGACATGCCGCCGGATGAGTTTCCACGTGGCCATGTTCTGTTGGGCCACGGCGATGTCCTGATTGCCGCAATTACGTCGTGCACTAACACTTCAAATCCCAGCGTGATGATCGGCGCTGGCCTGCTCGCCAAGAAGGCTGTTGAACGCGGACTAAGAGTTCGGCCTTCAGTAAAGACATCGTTCGCACCTGGCTCGCGCGTTGTAACGAACTATCTCGAGAAGTCGGGTCTGCAAGAATACCTCAATCAGCTCGGTTTTAATCTGGTCGGGTACGGCTGCACTACTTGCATCGGAAACTCGGGACCGTTGGATCCGGCAATTGAGCAGGTAGTCAACGACAAGGACATCGTTGCGGCTAGTGTGCTTTCCGGCAATCGCAACTTCGAAGCGCGCGTTCATCAGAGCATCAAGGCTAATTTTCTGATGAGTCCGCCGTTGGTGGTCGCGTTCGCACTTGCTGGTCGCATCGATATCGATCTGACGAAGGAGCCGATTGGCGCAGCTCGCGGCGGTCAGGATGTTTATCTGCGAGACATTTGGCCTACACTCGAAGAGATTAGTTCGTTCATGCAGTCGGCGTTTGATGCCGCAACTTATCGTCGGCTGTACAGTGACTTTGCAGAGCAGAATCCGCTTTGGAACGAGATTCCTGCAAGCACGGGAAACGTTTATGAATGGGACACAGAATCCACCTACATCCAGGAACCGCCTTACTTCGAAGGGTTCAGTAATGCAGTAGGAAAATGGTCTGATGTCCACGGTGCCAGAGCGCTGGCTATTTTTGGAGATTCAGTTACAACGGATCACATCAGTCCGGCAGGCGCCATCAAGGCTACTTCGCCGGCCGGGCTATACCTTCAACAGAAGGGCGTCACGATCGAAGAGTTCAATAGCTATGGCTCACGACGCGGAAATCATCAAGTGATGGTTCGTGGTACGTTCGCTAATGTGCGAATAAAAAACCTGATGGTTCCGGGAGTTGAGGGTGGCGTTACTATTCACCAGCCGGACGGCGAGCGCATGAGTATTTACGACGCCGCGATGAAGTACCAGGACGAAGGTGTCCCGCTTACTGTCATTGCCGGACAGGAATATGGAACTGGTAGCTCGCGTGACTGGGCCGCCAAAGGAACGCGACTGCTCGGCGTCAAAGTTGTAGTCGCTCAGAGTTTCGAACGGATTCATCGCAGCAATCTTGTGGGAATGGGCGTTCTTCCGTGCCAGTTCAAAGATGGCGCCGGAGCGGCTCAATTCGAACTTACCGGGAACGAGACTTTTGACCTGATCGGACTTGAGAACGGCGTACGGCCGCGTCAGCAAGTGACTCTTCTGGTCCATCGCGTCGATGGCAGAACCGATAAAATTCCACTGACATTGAGAATCGACACACCGATCGAGATCGACTACTACCAACACGGTGGAATACTGCCTTACGTGCTGCGCCAAATACTTTCTGGTACAACAGACTTCTAATACTGACTGTCTCGAGGATTAATATGTCATCTGCTCAACCTGCTGAAGGAAACACATCGCGCAAGTATCAGCTCTTTATCGATGGTCAATGGGTTGATGCCGAGTCTGGAAAAACGTTCAGCACACCAAATCCAGCCACGGGAGAAACGCTGGCCGAAGTCGCGGAAGCTGACAAGGCAGACATCGACAAAGCGGTGAACGCCGCGCGAAAAGCGTTCGACGGCCAGTGGTCCAAGATGAGCGCTCGCGATCGTGGACGGCTCATTTACAAACTTTCTCAATTAATCGAACAGAACGCTTCAGAGTTGTCAAAGCTGGAGACGGCGGACAACGGAAAACCGATCAGAGAGTCTCAGTTCGTCGATCTCCCACAGGTCGTCGAGAACTTCGAGTACTTTGCTGGTTGGGCGACGAAGATCGAGGGCGAGACCATTCCTGTTCCGGGAAAGATGTTCAACTACACGCTGCGCGAGCCAGTCGGTGTATGCGGTCAAATCATCCCATGGAATTTTCCTTTGCTCATGGCTGCGTGGAAGCTGGCCCCGGCATTGGCAGCTGGAAACACCGTGGTGCTCAAGCCTGCGGAACAGACTCCGGTTACCGCAATGGAGTTAGGCCGGTTGGTCCAGGAAGCTGGGTTCCCTGAAGGCGTCGTAAATATCGTGCCCGGTTATGGAGAGACGGCAGGCGCTGCTCTTGCCGCGCATCCTGGAATAAACAAGATAGCTTTCACAGGCTCGACCGAAGTAGGGAAGATAATTGCTCGCGCGGCAGCCGAGAACTTGACCAAAGTGTCACTCGAGCTCGGTGGTAAAGCACCGAACATAGTTTTTGCCGACGCAGATCTCGAGCAGGCTGTGAACGGAGCAATGATGGGAATCTTCTTCAACCAGGGCCAAGTTTGCTGTGCAGGCTCGCGTTTGTTTGTTGAAGAGAGAGTAAAGGACGATTTTCTTTCAAAGCTCAAAGAGAAATCGCAGAAGATCGTCGTTGGCGATCCAATGGACAAAGCTACACACATGGGACCTCAGGTCTCACAGGAGCAACTAGACCGAATAAAGAGCTACGTAACAATCGGTTGTGAAGAAGGTGCGGCAGTTCTCCAGGGCGGCAAACCGCCACAGCTGGACGACGCATTTCAACAGGGATACTTTTATCAGCCGACAATTCTCACTGACGTGACTAACCAGATGCGTGTTGCCCAGGAAGAGATCTTTGGTCCAGTCGTATCTGTGCTGACGTTCAAAGACGAAGAGGACCTCATCCGACAAGCAAATGAGACCATCTACGGTTTGTCCGCTGGAATCTGGACTCGCGACATTACACGCGCCCATCGCTTCGCGAAGGAGATCAAAGCCGGCGTCGTTTGGATTAACACCTTCAACATGTTCAATGCCGCTTCGCCCTTCGGAGGGTATAAACAGTCGGGCTATGGGCGTGAGATGGGTAAACATGCCCTGGAGCTTTACACTCAGGTGAAGAGCGTCTGGGTTGATCTTTCAGGTAAGCCGATCGGGTGGTTCGGCAAGTAATTCGCAACCTGGCCGCTGGCGAACGAATATTCGAAAGCCTGCATCTCTGGTTTTGGCCGCGGTCTTTTGCTAATGCGGCACTCTCCCGCTTGCTTCAATCAAACCACTGGGAGCGCGGGCGTCTCGCCCGCCCAAGAATTGAGAATCTCGCAGTTGCGGACGAGACGCACGCGCTCCCAGTTAAATAATGGAGGGGCCATGCATCTGGCAAAGAGATTAGCTGTCGGCGCGTTTCTGCTGACCGCCACATTGGTTCTGACCGCCTGTCCTGAGCAGGCGACAATCTCAAAAATCAATTCAGATCCTGGCAGGTACACCAGGAAAGAAGTTGGCATAGCTGGTCGTGTTACAGACAGCTATGGCATACCCGGTTACGGTGCGTATGAGATTGATGATGGTACCGGACGTCTTTGGGTCGTAACGAAACGCGCAGTGCCATCACGAGGTTCGCGGGTCGGAGCCAAGGGTCGGGTCTACAGCGGGCTCACCTGGGGTGGAAGAAGCTTCGGTACGGTACTGGAAGAGACAGACCGTCGCTCCAGGAACTGAAAATCGGTGGTCCAACCGCACAGCTACAGAGCGGTCGATGCCTTCAAGCCAATCGCAGACTCCCCATTCCCGCGCGTTGATTGAAAGTCTGGACCGCGAGTTTCACAAACTGTACTCGTCGTGGTGCTCGCTGATTCAAGCGTGCACCAATGACACTCTTTACACGCCCGTCGGTGGCAAGAGCGTGCCACCGATGGGCGTTAGCGTTTTGCGAAGCGCCGCTGTGGTCGAGCAGACTTGCGGAGGAATCACTTCAAATCTTTGGGACGATCCATTCGAATGGACCTTGCCTGAGACGCTCGGGACGCCACAAAGCGTTCTCGAACATCTCGACGAAGTTGAGGCGCTCAGAAGCAAGGCTTTCACTACCTTCACGGATGATGGGGAGCTGCTCAAGGAAGTTGCCACTCCTTCTGGCGAACTGCAGATGCTGAGCAGCCTTCTTCTGCAAACTCTGGCGCACGCGTCAGAGTTCTACGGCCAGGCTCTCATAGTCGCGAAAATACCTTTTCGTCCCGAATAGTTCTCGGTTTAATATCTAATCGCGTTCTCCCAGTTTGATTTTGGTTGAGGCTCTCCAAATGCACTGTCCTCAATGTGGTCAGCAACAAGCGCCAGAGGTTGTGAGGTTTTGCTCCCGCTGTGGTTTCCCGTTGGATGGTGTAATCCAACTGCTTGCGAATGGTGGGATGCTGCCCGCATTCCAACAGAGTCAGGATCCGAAAGAGATCTCTCCTCGACGGCGAGGTGTACGGCAGGGCGGAATCCTGTTACTGACCGGAATCCTGCTTGTTCCGATTTTGGGAATCCTCACCGGTTACTCGAACTCAAATTTCCTTGAAGTGCTAACTGCCATTGCCGCGGTTATTTGTTTCGTTGGCGGACCGCTACGAATGCTCTATGCGGCACTGTTTGAAGAGCCCGCCCCGAGCTGGAATAGAGTTCAGCCACCGTACACCCAAGGTCCAGTTCCGTTACACGGCATGCAAGTGCGAAGCGCACTACCGCCACCTCCAGCAGCTCAACCCAGCCCTTGGACTCCGCGTCGCAACACCGGCGAACTGGTTCGACCACCAAGCGTCACCGAAGGCACGACGCGTCTCCTCGATAAAGAGGATCCGACTAACCGGCAGTGAAGACGCTCACTGAGCATCTTTCCGAGCGAATCCGTCGCGAAGGACCAATTACCTTTCGAGATTGGATGGAAGCTGCGTTGTATGACTCGGAGAGAGGTTACTACTGCCGGCGAGACCTCATTCGTTGGGGAAGGCAAGGAGACTACAGAACGAGTCCTGAGCGCAGTGTTCTGTTTGGTAGTACTTTCGCGCGTTACTTCAGCCGTTTGTTTGGTGAACGGGATTCGGCAGTGACCGTCGTTGAAGCTGGTCCAGGCGCGGGCGATTTTGCGGCTTCCGTCCTCGAGACTCTCGAACAAAGATCTCCGGCGTTGTTTAGCAAGCTTACATACGTTCTTGATGATCTTAGTGAGCAGGCGCGTGAAGGGTGGTCGGAGAAGCTGAGCCGGTTCCAGGCTCATGTGGAGTACGGAAAACTTTCCGACCTGCAGGAGCTGGATTGGGCCATAGTGTTTGCGAATGAACTGCTTGATGCTTTCCCGGTCCACCGCGTTACCGTTCATGAAGGAAAGCTCGTTGAGCTTTACGTGGGCATCGATGAACAGTCCGCGTTCACGTGGACCCGTGGTCCAATTTCGGACCGACGGTTGCTCGAGTATCTCGATCGTTTCCAGATAGCTCCTGTAGAGGCGCAGATTCTTGAGATCAATCTAGCTATGTCCGATTGGATTCGGATGGCAGGCCAGAAGCTGAAGCGAGGTTTTCTGATTGTCGTCGATTACGGAGCCGAGCAGCGTACGTTATTCCATCCGTCAAGAACAGACGGTACGTTGCGATCCTTCAGGAGACACGAGTTGACTCCTGATGTGTTGAACTCGCCGGGTATGCAGGACATCACCAGCTCAGTAGATTGGATTGCGGTGATGGAGTTCAGCAAAGACTCCGGCTTCGAAACGATCACGTTCGAGCGACAGGATCGCTTTCTTCTTGAGAACGGCTTGTTAGAGGAGCTGGAAGTACGGACAGCTCTGGCGAAATCCGAAGCAGAGGCTCTGCAGCTTCGTACCAGTGCGCGCGATATGATCCTGCCCGGTGGAATGGCGCAGAGCTTCCAGGTACTCGTGCTTAGGAGGTTGTAGATCAGAACACCTCGGACCAATCCCACAACGGCAGTTGGTGGATTGTTCATTTCCGACCTACACAGCAGAACCATCAACCGCATTCTGCGGTAGGTTGGGCGTGAACGAACCACCAACTGCCGTTGGCGTATTAAGAAGCAGGTCCGCGCGGTTCTGTGTCCGTCAGAACAGCTCGAATTTTATCGTTAAGTATTTCTTGGGATTCTGTCGGAAATCGTAGATCAGCTTGACGCCCTCAGACGATAGTTGATTGACATTCGAGTAGAGTGTGTCGTCTGTCAACAATCGACCTATGGTTCCTTCCCCTCTTTGCGCGGCGGCAACCACGTTGTCGATGCGATCTGCTGTTGTATTGAATCGAGCAATTGCAGCCCTGGCATCGTTGTAAATCTGTTCATCCCTGAGTAGTTTGCCGAACGTTCCTCGGCCAGCATTGACTTCTGCAATCATGGCGTCGAACTGAGCGACTGAGCTGTCTACGCGCTCCGCAATGCGGTTGATACGATCGTAGAGTTCGTCGTTCGTCAGGAACTTGCCTGCGCTGCCTCGCCCCGCCCGGAGGTCAGCTGCGATAGAGCGTAGCTGAATGGCGATCTCGTTCGCATTATTATAAAGAGCAGGGTCGTTGATGAATTTACCAGCGGATCCTCCACCGGATCTCACCTGACGCATCACATCTTCAGTCTCTCGAATCGTCGCATTGAGATTGTTGTAGAGAGCTTCGTCGCTGAACAAGCGACCGACCGTGCCTTTACCTGCTTTTACGTCTTTGACGATCCCACTGATTTCGTCCGACAGTTTGCTCAGGCGTTGCGCCAGATCAGTGCCGGAAGTGGCAAAGTCGTTGACGGTGTTTGAAGATGAAGAAGGCAATATGGCGTAATCCTGAACCGGCTGGCCAACTGCTGTACCGGGAGTGATGTTGATCAGCATCTCGTTACCAAGCAGGCTGGGCGAGCCTTGTTGCGCAGTTGAGTCGGTGCGAATGCGTTGATTTGCCGGTTGCCCATCGATTGTCGACTGAATGATCATCAGCGCTTCAACACGCGGCGCATTCGGAACATCCGATGGCGGTAGCAGCGTGATCTTGTCTACCTGACCGACGCGGACACCCGCCAGGCGTACTTCAGATCCCTCACGCAAACCATTTGCATCCGCGAAGCGTGCCCGGAGGTGCAACTTGCGGCTGAAAGGATTGATATCGCCCGATGCGTTCAGAATCAAAAAGACGAGAACTGCGATCGAGACTAGTACGAGAATTCCGACTCGCACCTCGCTGAGTGAGATAGTTCTTCTTGTTCGTGGCATAACGCTAATCCAAAGCCTGAACCAGTAGGCCTGGATAACTTTCCAGGCCAGCGTCGTTCAGTTTTGATCCTTTCATCTCAGTGCCCGCGAAGGAATTTTTGGATGTAAGGGTCTTCAGCGCGCCGCAGGCTTTCGTCTGTGCCGCTGAAGATAATGCGGCCTTCGCGCATCATCATCACCTTGCTGTTTATCAGGCAAAGGCGCTCACCCTCACGTTCGAAAATCACTTCGCCAGCCTCGTTGACAACGGCGTATTCAGAACACAGATATTGGAGATTATTCATCTCATGGGTGACGAAAATTGAGGAAACGTCTTCCAGATCTCGCAGCTTCATCGCCAACTCGCAAATGGTCCTTGCGGTGGGCGGGTCGAGACCCGCGGTGGGTTCGTCGAACAGTACGATTTTGGGATCACCGATCAGCGCGCGAGCTATACCGACGCGACGACGCATACCGCCTGACAGCTCAATGGGCATTTTGTCAATGGCATCCTCGAGGTTTACGAACCGGAGCATTCGCCGGACCTCAGGTTCCACCTCCTCGTCGAGAACTCCCTGTTCGTGCAGTCGATAGGCGACGTTATCGTAAACAGAGAGCGAATCGAACAGTGCACCTTCCTGGAACACCATTCCGATCTTCTTCCGAACGCGCATCATCTGTGCTTCATCGTAGTTTGTAATATCTTCGCCATTGACGAACACCTGGCCGCTGTCTGGCTTCAACAAACCCAGGACGAGCTTGATGATTGTCGACTTTCCACCACCTGATCCGCCGAGGATAATCTTCGTCTCGCCCTTCATTACTTTGAAGCTGAGATTATTGAGAATCCTGAGCTCATCGAATGCTAGATCGACGTTACGAAACTCGATTGCGGGAATTGCGCGTTCGAGATCGTCGACCTCCGCAAATGTCGAGTCGGCGGCAAGCGTGCTAATGCGGTCGGTACTGGTATGTATATCGGTCGTCGCCATGATCGAATGTTCTTAAGTGGTGCCTAGAATAACCTGAAGTGCCTTTGCCAGGAAGTAATCCGCAATAATCACAATGATAGAAGCCATAACCACTGCACGCGTGGTCGATCGGCCCACGCCGACCGTTCCCCCTTCTGTGCTAAGTCCCTGACGACAGGCAATTGAACCGATGATTAACGAAAAGACTATAGGTTTAACAACGCCGCCGATGATGTCGTCGGTCGAAATGCCATCTCGCACAGAAGAGATGAAAAGGCTGGAAGGGATTGCATATAAGCCTGTCGCTGTAGCCCAGCCGCCGAATATTCCGAGCACGTCTGCCAACACGGTCAAAAGCGGCAACGAGATCAGCAAAGCAATCATGCGAGGCGCAACCAACTTTCGGATGGGATCGGTTCCCAACGCGCGCATTGCGTCGATCTGCTGCGATACGACCATCGATCCCAACTCAGCTGAAATTGCGGAACCGACCCGACCCGTAACCATCAACGCGCAAAGCACGGGTCCCAGCTCACGTACAAGTGCCGTTGCCACCAGTAGCCCGAGTTGCGATTGGGCGCCGTACGTCTTCAGCGTTGGGTATGTTTGTACCGTGAGCACACCGCCGGTGAAAAACCCGGTCAACAAAATTATGGTCAGTGAGCCAACACCGATCGCGTCCATTTGCGCGACCATTTCCTGGATGTAATACGGGCGCCTGAAGAGACGAAGAAAGGCGCGCGCGGCCATCAAGGTCGTCTCCTGGACTTCAAGCAGGATCCGCGTAATGAAGTTCATTTAGCAGAAAGCTTGTGCCCTAGCGCTTGCGGGCCCGTCGGGTATGCCGACACCTGACAAAGAAGGGAGAGCGTTTCTTTGGACATTTAACCTTGAGTTAGATCGACCAGGGACTTGGTTCGGTATGCAATCAAAAGAGCGGCCTATCATGCGCAAAATGGACGCGATGCGTCAAGCATTACATCCTGTCGGCACTGTAGTTTGCCGGCGCTAAAAAGGCTGAGGCCGGTCAGGAAACCCAACCGGCCTCTCGCACAATTCAAGTTGTCGTAGCTACGGCCTCGGTCGAATTCGGCCAGGGTTACGACGATTATCCTGATACAGTGGTGTCAGACCGTTGCGCTGATTGGGTAAGTCACGGCGACCACCGTCAGGGTTATTCAACCTCCGCCGTTGGGTCTGTCGATTTCGGATTTCCCGCCAGATTTTCAACTGATCGGGTGTTAGGACGCTCCTGATTCGCAGCTCATTCGCAACGCGCATGCGGATATGGGCGGCCTGAGCGTTGGCTACGTCCTGTATCCGTTGTTCCACGAATGATACGTTGGGGCTGTCTGAATCGAGCACCTCTGCGAGAGCAGCTTGCGCGGACGCAAGCTGCTGATTGATTCTGGCTCTCTCGGCACGGTTTTGCTGATTGATGACCCGAATTTTCTCGCGCTGTTCAGGAGTAAGTCTCAAACTGGCGATTGGATCATCAGCTGGAACCTGGATTCCTGCCGGTGGCTCATCTGGATCCTGTGCACGAGCAATGGCGGTGAATGAAAAGGTAAGAACAAACACCGTTGCCACGATCGCGGCGAATATCTTTGAGAGAGCTGCGGAGATGTATTTCATCTTTTCCTCAAGGCCAAGTAGGTTATTCTTCATCGATTAATCCGATCACCCAGAAGGTGCAGCGAGTCTTCATCATATACTTCGTCAGAAATCAATCTTAGATCGGCGGCAAGCTGATTTCGTTCCGAACGAGATAAGGGCTTGCTGGTTTTTCGTGGTGCTTGTGCAAGGTTCGGGGAACTCGCAGGCTTGTTGTTGATGGATCTTCGTGGTTGCACGCGATCGTCGTTAGCCAAAGCTATTCGAACTTCGTCGTCTATCTTTTTCTGCGCCAGTATATTGGCCTGACTAGCAACGGCGATCCTGAATTCCTCCTCTGTGTGTAGTTCTCCGGGAGTTGGAAGTGGTTGCGGATCTTGATAAAGACGAGTAATTGCCAGCAATGACAGAACACAAAACAGCACGGCTGCAAACGCGGATGCGCCTTTCATCCACAGCGGCGAGATCTCGAAGAAAGCTCTGATTGCTGCCCACGCGGAATGTTTTATGGCAGGCTGCGGCCTTTCTGTTTGTGGGAATGTCGAGATCGCCAGATTCAGCGACTCGTCGCGCCAATCCTGCACGGATCGACGCACATGCCCGAAAGCTGCGAGCTCGGATTCACAATGATTGCAGGTCCGAAGATGTTGCTCGAAACTGCGAAGCTCACGATCACCGAGTTCGCCGTAAAGAAAGGAGATCAGGTCGTCAGCTCGCTCACATAGCTGAGAATTAATCGTTTCGTTCATCTCAACTCCAACACTATTAGCAACCAAACTTGTGCAAACGCATATGCAGTTGTTTCAAGGCGGTGTAAAGCCGGCTCTTGACTGTGCTCAGAGGCAACTCAAGCACATCTGCTATTTCTCTGAACGTCAATTCTTCAAACTCTTTCATCACCACTACCTGACGAAGCTCAATCGGAAGAGAAACGACTGCGCGTCTGACGGCTTCTGTACGCTCGCGACCTTCAACGATTCCCGACGGCAAGTAATCGGTCGGAACAGAGAAGTGACCCGCATTCTTTTCCTGCTCATCATCTAGAGCTGCCTCGCTTCTAACTCTCGCTCGGCGCTGTTTCGTGATGCACTGGTTTACTGCGATTCGATGCAGCCATGACGAAACCTTAGCCTCACCCCTGAACGCTCGTAGATTCCTGTATGCAGCCAGGAACGTTTCCTGAGTTGCATCACGAGCGTCTTCTTCGCGCCCGAGGATGCCGTAAGCCAGAGAAAAGATCCTCCGCTCCCAACGCTTAACGATTTCGCCAAAAGCGTCGGCATCGCCGGTCAAAGCCCGTTCTACGATGTGCTCGTCGGTTGTAACCGTTTCCATCCTATCTGGCTCAGAAATGGTCAGCACTCCTGGAGTTCCGGATCAACCCTCGAAAGCTGCCCTTCCGGGCTTTGCGCTCAGCAACTTAGACGCACCTTGGCGGTTCCGAGCCGAGAAAAGTCTCGTCTCCGGACGCTGTCGGCATGTTCAAAGCCGTCAAAACTCGTTGACACATAAGTGCTTACTCGACAATAATGATGCCCGGCCGATGGACCTCTTACCGGCCGCTGAAACGCCCTGCCTGTCTGGTCCGGACTCGCGGAAAATCAAAACAGACGAACCCCACAATGCTAGAAAAAGTCGGGCGAATTCGCCTCATTTATATCGTCCTCGGCGTTCTGCTACTCGTTGGACTGCTGCCACTGGTGTTCGCGGGCACGCTCCTTTCGCGGCGTAGCGCGGACGAACTGCGCTCCGTCGAAGGACGGTATCAGGCTCAACTGGTGCAAGACAAGGCCCGTCAGATCGAGCTCTACGGCCAGCGATACCGTGACGTAGTCTCCGGGTTGGCACGCGCGTTCGAGATTGCGGGCGGGATTCGAGCCCTTCAAGATCCGGGGTACGACCAGCGCCTCCAGAAGACACTGCAAGAGGATCCCAACCTGATCGCGCTGGCGATCTGGCCAGTCAATGGTGAGCTTCATCGAGCATTTCAAACCGACATCATCAAGCGGGAAGAGGTTGATGATCGAGTCAGCGAAGTCCTGGCAAAAATGAGCGGCCGCGGATTGGTCGTCAGTCGACCACAGATCATCCGGTCCGGACAAGAGATGGGGTTGACTGTCGCAGCGCCGGTTATGGGTGGTGAAAACAACCAGGACGTGCTCGCCGCGGTGGTAGCGATCGTTTCGTTTCAGGAAGTATTCAACGCAGTGCAGCAAGTTACTTCGAAGACTGAGCGAGAGCTGCTCGAAGCAGGTCTTCCGGTTGTTTTCGTCGTAGATCAAAACGGAAAGGCCGTGGCCCATCCAGAGGCAAATGTCGCCTTCACCGAAAAGCCGATGACCGATCTCAAGGTTGTTCAGGACTGGCTTGAGTTTGGCGGTCAAGTACAGTCGGCATTAGCCCCTTTCTCGGTTACGCGCGATGGACGTCGAGTTGAGATGCTAGGTTCTTATGCCACTGCGGAATTGGATAAGAATTCGCGGCTGGGCGTAGTTGCAATTCAAGACGAGGCAGCTGCATTGGCATCTGTTGCAGACATGCGCCGCCAGACGCTCTGGATCAGCTTGGTAGCTTCGCTGCTCACTTTGATCTTCGGTTATTTCTTCGCAAAGAAACTCACTGAACCGGTACAAGAGCTAGCTGCCGGTGCGCATCGCATTGCTGCAGGTGACTTCTCGCAACGCATCGAAATCCGCAGTAGAACGGAACTCGGCGATCTCGGCAACTCGTTCAACCTGATGACCGATCAACTTCAAAAGTTCATCGGTGATCTGCAGCAGGCGGCAAAGGACAACCGGGAACTGTTCGTCGGCACAGTCAAAAGTTTGGCGGCCGCCATCGATGGTAAGGACCCTTACACGCGCGGCCATTCGGAACGAGTCTCAAGGTTCTCATTCGCGATCGCCCAGAGACTGGGTCTACCGGACGACGAGATCGAGAAGATCCGGATCAGCGCACTCTTGCACGACGTCGGCAAGATTGGTATCGACGACAAGATTTTGAAGAAGCCTTCTGCTCTCACTGATGAAGAGTTCGTAATCATGAAGAAGCACCCGGAAAAGGGACTGAAGATAATGAACAAGATACCGGCGATGAAAGAGTTTCTGCCGGGTATGTACATGCATCACGAGATGATAAACGGGCAGGGTTATCCGCAAGGCTTGAAAGGTGACGAGATTCCGTTGATGGCACGAATCGTTTCAGTTGCTGACACCTTTGACGCAATGACAACGGATCGTCCTTACCAGCGTGCAATGAAGTTCGAAGATGCAGTTGAACGTATTGAGAGCTTCATCGGAACTCGGTATGACGCCGACGTAGTGAGGGCTTTCGTCGAAGCTTGCCAGGAAGGCCAGATTCGCCCCGGTGTCGCGAAGTTGAAGAAACCCGGGGCGGACGTGCCTAAGAAAGAAGCGCCTGACGAAGAGCTCGTGCCGGTTGCGTAGATGAAGATTGGCAACGGCTGAGAAAGCCGGACCATTTGACATTCATCATTTGACTTTCTCATTTGCCATTTGGCCGACCAGCTTTCGTGTAATTTCGTGGATCCTCAATTACAACGAAGGGCCGCTCCACGAAGTTACACGAACCTCGGAGAACAGAATGGCGAATGATTAATGTCAAATGGTTTCGTGCCATTCCGTATCTTCTTCTTTGCCCTTGATGGCGCTTCTTTTTGTCTCCATCCACGTTGAGCTTATAATCCTGAGCTTAATTTCAACAGCGACTGGATTATCGATAGATGGGATTATTTTGGAGACGCAAAGGCAAGGACGAGTTTGTCACGCTGGGTTTGAATCAACCGCAGACGAGACCTGCAACAGAACCTTCAAAGCCGTTAGAGCCACCACAACCACCCCCGCCCGTTCCTGAAGAAACACCTGAGACAAAGATTGAGCATCAGCTCCATCGTGTGCCGGAAGTTGCACCTCCGAGTTCCGGCGGTGGTCCAACTCCAATCCCCGTCGAACCAGAGCGCCCGCAACCCCGGACGGCGCCACCTCCACGCTCGTCGTTTTCCTCGTCAGTACTCGGTCTCGATCTTTCAGTTGAGGAGTTGCAGGCACGCGAAGCTGCGTTGGAACAGGAGTTCTCGGCGCGTTTTCGGCGCGCCGTCGCTGCTACCCGTGAATCACTTTCAGAGAAACTGGATACAGTCTTTGTCGGTCGCAAGCAGATCGACGACGAGCTCCTTGACCAGCTGGAAGAGGCGTTGATCGCAGCAGACATTGGTGTAAGTACAACTCTTCAGGTGCTTGAGAATGTGAGGCGCGGCATTGCGCGCAAGCAGATCAATGATCTTGATGCGTTGAAAGCGGCGATCAAAAGCGAGCTGCTGAACATCCTTAAGGCATCAACCAACCATGGAGTAGCTTCAGAAACCACCGTACCTGAAAACGTCGCGCCATACGTCATGATGATTGTTGGCGTGAACGGCGTCGGTAAAACAACTACCATCGGTAAGCTCGCACAACGGATCAAGGCCGAAGGCAACGATGTGTTGATTTGCGCTGCTGATACTTTTCGAGCGGCCGCTTCAGACCAGCTTGCGATCTGGGCCGAGCGAACGGGAGTACCGTTAATTCAGCAGAAGCAAGGAACCGATCCCGCTGCGGTTTTGTTCGACTCGCTGAAGGCAGCGAAGGCGCGTTCTGCTGACGTGCTGATCGTTGATACTGCCGGTCGGCTGCACACCAAATCGAACTTGATGGCGGAACTTGAAAAGATGAAGCGAGTCGCGGGAAGGGAAGTTCCTGGAGCGCCACACGAGACACTTCTGGTCCTTGATGCGGTTACGGGCCAGAACGGTCTCGAACAGGCGCGGCAGTTTTTGAAAGTTGCCGGTGTAACTGGAATTGTTCTCACCAAGCTCGATGGCACTGCCAAAGGTGGGATTGCCGTAGCAATTGCGAAGGAGCTCGACTTGCCGATCCGTTATGCTGGTATCGGCGAGAAGGTTGATGATCTTGTCGTTTTCAATCCGGAAGACTACGTCAACGGACTATTCGGATAGCCGTAATCAGTGTCAACGATTCTGACAAAACATGCTACAAAGTGGAGCACCGCAGATCGCCGTGCGATGGAACGTGCTCTCGAATTGGCGCGAAAAGGCGTGGGCCAGGTTAGTCCTGGTCCGCTGGTGGGTTGTGTCATTGTCGACGCGCAGGGCGAAGTCGCAGGTGAGGGCTACTACATCTACGAAGATTTGAAACATGCTGAAACACTCGCACTCGCTCAGGCGGGGTCGCGCGCACGCGGCGGAACAGCGTACGTCTCGCTTGAGCCGCATGCGCACTACGGACGCACGCCTCCCTGCACCGATGCGTTGATCGAGGCGGGCATCGTTCGCGTGGTCGCGCCAATCGAAGACTTGAACCCGGAAGTATCAGGAAAAGGCTTCGCACATTTGCGCGCAGCAGGAGTTGACGTCGACACGGGACTGTTGGCAGATGAAGCAATGCAGCTCAACGAGAAGTACCTGCACTTCATGCGCACTGGTCGCCCATTTGTTCATTTGAAGTTGGCTGTTTCGCTTGACGGAAAGATCGCGACCCGCACTGGTCATTCGCACTGGGTGACAGGCGACGAGGCTTTGAGACGGGTCCATCAGCTCAGGCACGAGTCAGATGCAACCCTCGTTGGCGCCGGGACAGTAGCCGTCGACGATCCACTACTCACCGATCGTTCAGGCTTGCGACGCAGAAGACCACTCGTCCGTATCGTCCTTGATGACGGTCTGAAAACTCCGCTTGATTCACAACTCGTCGGAACCTGCTCGGCAGCACCTGTCATTCTTTTTACAACCGAGGAGCCCGCGCTCGACCAGCTGCAGCAGTTCTCAAACGCGGGAGTCGAAATTGTTCGTACCGAGGGAAGAGATTTGCCTTCGGTCTTGAGTCATCTTGCAAGCCGCTCGATTCAAAGCGTGTTGGTTGAGGGTGGTGCAGGCGTAGCAGGAGCTTGCATCGATGCCAACGTCGTCGACAAAGTAACTTTTTTCATTGCCCCGAAGATTGTTGGAAGCCAAAAGGCGCCGAGCGCAATCGGAGGACAGGGCGTTGAGTTGATGAGCGACGCGTTGGTACTCGAGCGGGTTGAGGTTATTTCGCACGGACCGGATCTGGAAGTAACCGGTTATCCCAGGCGTAAGGATGAAGGATGAAGAAGCGAAGTCAGCACTCCACATCTCATCCTTCGCAACCAACATTTCATCCCTCAAAACGGTTCGGTCAAAACTTCCTTACAGATAAGCGAGTAATTCAACGGATCATTGCTGCTCTCGCACCC
>JBKPAC010000189.1:0-12375 GCA_046726175.1 Acidobacteriota bacterium | reverse complement strand
AAAACAAAAGCGGTAAACAAGGTAGGACACGATGGCCGACCGTTCGTGTGATCTCGAGAGGAACGGGCTAGCTGCCAGAACTTTTCGGCGGCTTGAGTAGAACTTTTCTCTTGACAGCCCTTTCATAGAACCGCGAATCGGTACTGACATCATCATTCGAAAGGATCACAAATGCTGAAATCAATTCCCTTCGTGATTGTCGTGACATGTCTCCTCATCTTCGGCACTCATACTGTTGTTGCACAGGAGCCGGCCTCCAACGCTGCCAAGCTGTCCGAGCAGAAGCGTGCACTCATCAAGGAACTGCTGGAAGTCGTCAACGTGAAGCAAAGTATCAGTGCGCTCTACAACACCATGGCTGAAGAGCAGGAGCGCACACTTCCGGACGTAGTTTGGGAAGCAGTTGCTTCCATGCCTGAGGTCAAGCGACTCAAGCCGGCTGACCAAACCGTCCTTCGAGCACAGCTTGCGCAGCAGGCGAAACGTATCGGCCAGCGCGTAAGAGAACTCTTCATGCAAAAGATCGATCTTGGAAAGCTGCTCGAAGATATTTCATATGTCGCTTACGACAAGTACTTCAACGAAGAGCAACTGAAAGACCTGATCGCTTTCTATCGTTCTCCGACGGGCAAACGGACGGTGGAAGTGATGCCTGCGTTGTTTGCCGAGTCTATGACCCTGACGATGGAAGCCGTGCGACCTAAAATGGTCGAGCTGATGAACGACTTAATGAAGGAAGAGTCAGAGAAGATCAAGCAGACCGTTGCTACCTATAAACCGAAAGCCCCAGCCAAGACGTCCACCTCAAAACGCACCCGCAAACCTTCATAATGAGGAGTTCTCACTGGGAGCGCGGACGTCTCGCCCGCAGTGTGCTGACTCTCGACGCGACTGGCGGGCGAGAGGCCCGCGCTCCCAGTAAGATTAATGAGCATTCCAGTCGAAAAACTTGCGGCTATCGGTTAACATAAGTCGCGGATCGTAAATCCCTTTAATTACCAGCAGTTTGAGACTCATTGATGCCCTTTTCGTCTATAGAAGCCGCCGCCGCCGATATCCGCGAAGGGCGGATGATCATCATCGTCGATGACGAGGACCGCGAGAATGAAGGCGACCTCGTCTGCGCCGCTGAAAAAGTCACCCCCGAAGCAATCAATTTCATGGCCCGCCATGCTCGCGGCCTGATCTGCCTCCCTCTGACGGAAGAGCGGTGTGACGAACTACATTTGACGACACAAGTTGCCGACAACACATCGTTTCTCGGCACTGCTTTCACCGTATCGATCGATGCGCGGAAAGGCGTAAGCACCGGTATATCAGCAGCGGATCGCGCAACTACCATTCTCACCGCCGTCGATCCCAAGACTCGTCTACAGGATTTGGCGCGTCCCGGACACGTATTCCCATTACGAGCGAAGGCGGGTGGCGTTCTCGTTCGTCCCGGACAAACTGAAGCCAGCATCGACATTGCACGCATCGCCGGTTTGTATCCCGCTGGTGTCATTTGCGAGATCATGAACGAAGACGGCACGATGTCGCGCTTACCCCAGTTGCGCGAATTTGCATCCGTTCACGGCTTGAAGATGATCACAGTCGCCGACCTTGTGCGTTACCGCATGGGTAAAGAGATGCTTGTGCGTCGTGTCGCGGAAACCGATCTACCCACAGTTTATGGAAAGTTTCGCGCAGTCGCTTATGAGAACATCATTAACGGCGACGTTCACCTCGCCATGGTAATGGGCGATGTGAAGACGAGCGAACCAGTTCTGGTTCGCGTACATACAGAAAATGTTACTTGCGATATGTTCGGCTCTTTGATGGACGACACAGGATTTCAACTCCACTCAGCGCTCGAAAAAATCGCAGCAGCCCGACAAGGAGTCGTCCTATACCTGCGTCAACGTGAGCACAGTCTGGATCTCGTAAATCAGTTGCGCACGTATGCTCTAATGCAGGATCGCAAAGTCAGCAAACAGGAAGCGAGCCTCGAAACGGGTTATGGAGTTGGTCGTGATTACGGTGTAGGTGCACAGATACTTCACGATCTCGGTCTTCGTCGCATTCTTTTGCTCACAAATCATCCCCCCAAAGTTGCAGCCTTAGAGGGATTTGAACTCGAGGTTGTCGGAAATGTCTCCCTGGGAGAACCTGCCCAACCCGGTGGAACAGCCGCGGTCCAGAAACCGACAACGTCTGAAGATTCAAAGCAACGCCGCTGAAAGTTGGGCCATCTGTGCCCTTGAGTTCGGCTCATTGAAACTTTATCTTCCCTCTATCTCTCGAAGGGCTCGACAGTAGGCTTTTCGAAAGCTCTCCCTCTCGAACTAAAGAACGCTTTGCGCCGCCCTGTGGCGGCCGCGAATTATGGGTGTAGACGAACGCCAAAATCGGTCCGACGAGCAGCTGGACCAGCGTCAGAGCAGTGCGCAGGGTGGTCCAGCTGGTCCACCCGTCCGCCGTCGTCGCCGTTACTTCACACGCCGCAATGCAATCATCGTCGTTGGATTAGCCGCCGTAGCTACCGTCGCAGTTGTCCTTCTAATATTGTTGATTTACAGACTCGGCTACATAGATCGCTACGTGGCCAGTCAGGTGAAGGCAACCTTTGCGAAATATGGCATTCGCGCCGATATCAGGGACTTTCACACGGCTTTCAATCCGCAGACAGTCGAAATGCTCGGGGTCGAGCTCTATGACTCCGCAACCGGAGCAAAGCTGGGAAAGATCGACCGGTTGCTCGCCACGGTTCGCGTTGAAGATCTCTACGCGCTGCGGCTCTCACGCGACATTAATCTGAAGGATCTGAGAATGGAAGGTCTCGAAGCCTGGGTAGCCTTCGACGAGCAGGGGCGCTCGAATTTCCGGAACATTCACATTCCTCCGCCGGACCCTAATCGCAGAATTCTGTTCTCGTATTCAACTGCTCATGTTGAGATTCTCAATAGCGTAATCCATTACGGTGACGCGCGACACGAGATATCCGGTGAAGCGCGTAACCTTCACGCAACTGTCCAACCCGACGATCCAAATGCTCCGGCAGCAAGCTGGATGAATACGGTTGTGTTAAGCGTGTCCGACTCAACGTTTACCTATGATGGCCGCCCGATTCAGGATATCGATGTAGAACTAAAGGGCAGGATCAATCAGACGCGTGCAGAGATCCAGGAACTCGTCTTGCGTTCGCCGGTCATGGAAGCGCGGCTACAGGGTACGATGGACGACTGGCGCGCGCTGCGCTATCAGATGAACGTCACCTCCTCGGTTGACCTCACGCAACTTTCCGACGTGCTCAAGCCTCAGGCAGCGCTACGAGGAACGGGAAACTTTTCCGGTACAGTCATCGGTCAGGGCGAAAACTACAAAGTTGAAGGAACGATTAAATCGGATGCACTTGCAGCTGACGGTGTACGTTTGCAGGGCCTGAACGTTACTGCCGCAGCGACCGGGCAAGGAAAAAGCTACGATGTGAACGGGAAAGCCGTCGCTGAGCTGCTGAATGCGGGCGACTTTAAACTGAGTGCTGTACAGCTGGCGGGTCGTGTGGTGGGCACCGGATCCGACTTTCGCTGGGTAGGTGAGTTGCGAGCTGCAGCAGAGAGAAGTTACGGGACTACTATCGCTGGTCTCATACTCCACGACGCCCGCGCAGAAATGAAAGACGGAGTTCTCACCGCCTCCTCAAGTCAATTCACTGCAAACAGTATTAAGTCTTCCAGCGCTAACGTTAACGGCGTGACTGTTTCTGACCTACGCGTGAAACGCGAAGGAGGCGTCACGACAGGCACTGCAGCAAGCGTGAAAGCCGGAGCAATCACGGGTCGCGATCTCAATGTAAATGGTGTCACCACCAAAAAGATCGAGGTCGTGGATCGTCAAGGTGTGACCAGTGTCGCTATCAATGATGTGCAAGTCGGTGCTGCGCACGCTGCAGGCGCAGAAATCGGCAGTATCAACATCGCTGGTGTACGTCTATCAGTAAGGTCTGGCCGCATTGAAGGTTCAACTACTGACATCGATGCCGGCGTTGTGAAAGTTGCGGACGGTCAAGTTGAGGATGTAAAGCTGACGAAGCCAGTGTTCGTTGTTGAGCCCTCTGGTCGTTATCGCGCCAGCGCCGACTTAAGCATCGGCGGAGGTGTTGTCGGCCGAATGAACATGGGTAAGGCGAGCGCGCATCTGGTGGCCACCAATTCGGTCATTCAACTCAACGACTTCAAGGCCGACATTTTTAGAGGACAGGCCAGCGGAAACGCGACCATTGCCACCACGAAAGGCGCTCAATCGCGAATAGCTGCGCAATTCACAGATTTAGATCTCGCTGGTCCATTGCAGCTGCTCGCAAACTCGGTCGTTCCCGTCTCGGGTCGCGCCAGTGGTCGCATTGACCTTGCGTTTCCGGGTACAGACTTCAAACGTGCGACAGGAACGCTCACAACTTCTGTAACCGCACAATCAGGAGACGCGGGAACGGTACCGATTTCCGGTGAAGTAAGCGTGCGAGCCAATCAGGGCCTGTTCCAGATCGAGCGTGCCGACCTACAGACACCCGCCAGCAAGCTGAGCGCTGTCGGACAGTTCTCGTTCGAGGGTGATTCGAATCTCCAAGTCAACCTTAACTCGACAGACGCGAGCGAGCTCCAGGCAATACTCGTTGATTCCGGCGTATTGTCTGATGCTGAGGAGCAGATGCGAAGCTACGGCCTCGCGTTAGCGGGCCCGCTGACTTTCAACGGAACAATCAGAGGCAAGCTTGACTCGCCTGACATCGATGGCCAGGTTTCACTCGGTTCCTTGCTGGTAAACGGAACCGACCTCGGATCTCTCTCGGCCACGATCACAAAAACGCAGTCTGAGTTGCGCGTCGCGAACGGCCGTTTGCAAGAGCGAGATGGCGGAGGCATTCAGTTTTCGTTGTTTGCACCACTGCCCACCAATACGAACATCACACTCGAAGCTACGCTCGATCGCGCTAATGCGCGCGCTGTGATAGCTGCATTGCCATTGAGTAGAGACTTGCGCGAGCGATTGAGCGACACGCAGTCAGATGTGTCTGGGCAGGTGAGGATTTCAGGAATACCTGATGCGATGTCAGGAAGTGCCGACCTGCGTTTTGGACCAGGCAAGTTGGGCGGCGAACCGCTTCAGAGTCTTGTTGCGAAAGCAACGTTTAGAGGTTCGACTGTCACGATCGAAAACATCGATGCTCGTCTCGATGCGGGTCATATTGTGGCGAGCGGCACGTTTGATACGTCCACAAAAGTGTTCGATCTCCAGGGTAAAGCTGAAGGGATTCGACTCGCTAACCTGGCAGCCCTTACAAACAAGGCCGCACTTGCGACATTAACTGGAATTGCTGATCTCAATGCTCACGTCAGGGGCAGCTTCGCAGACAAGGACTTCTCTAATTATGAAATTACGTTCGACGGGCAGGGTCGTGATGTAACGCTCAATGGCAGAAGCCTCGGCACCCTGGCGCTCACTGGTCGAACACAGAACAAGCAGCTCAGCATTAATCTCACGACCGGCGCCCTCGGTTCGCCTCAGGTCATCGCTGCGAACATCAATCTTGCAGATCCCAGACTCAACGCCACAGTCGAAACGAACTTTAACAATGCCGACCTGACTACCTTGCTCGGAATCGCAATACCGCAAAGCTCTGTCCAGTTGACTGGCCGAGCATCCGGAACGCTGAGAGCTACTGGTCCACTATTGGACCAGGATGGTTACTTTTCGACTGAAGGACTGGAGGGAGCTGTCACTTTCACGGAGCTTGGATTCCGAGCGCAGGATGTTCAGTTGAACGCTACGACGCCATTCACGGTGAAGTTTTCAGGTAACGAGCTTGCTTTCGACCGCACGACGTTTACCGGACCAGGAACGAATGTAGAACTCGATGGAACGTTGGCTTTGGGACCAGGTGGCAAGCAGGCACTGTCGATCAGGGGTCGACTCAATATGCGAGTACTTAACGGCATCTCGCCCGACTTTTTCTCGTCCGGAACGGCTGAAGTAGCGATCCGAGTCGACGGCAGCTTTGATCAGCCCCGGTTGTTTGGAACAGCTTCAGTTTCTGACGCGGCAGTAACAGTTTTAATAGGAAACGATGCCTGGAACCTTCAGAACCTTCAAGCTTCCCTACGGTTTACCTCGAATCAGGTTCAAATCGATTCAGCGACTGCACGATTAGGAGGAGGCCGCTTGAATGTTACCGGTGGAGCACTGCTTGATGGTTTCACCGTCTCGCGTTTCCTGGTCAACGTCAGGGGAGAAAACGTAACGGCTCCGTTCCCACAGGATTTCAATTCCACATTTGACGCCGACATCGAGATTAAAGGCTCTGCGCGCGAACAGTTGATCAGCGGTCTTCTCAGCCTTCGCCGCGCCGAGTACACGAAGGACATTGAACTCGCTGACTTGATCAACTTCCGCCGTCAGGAATCGATCGAAGAAGGTGGAGAAATCGCGTTGGTTCGGACCGCTCTTTTCAGCGATTTGAGAGTCGAAGGACGCAACGCTCTGGTCGTCCGAAACAACCTGGCGGACCTGACTGGGTCGGTTTCGCTGGTCCTGAATGGGCCGGTCAAGGATCCGGTGATTTCGGGGAGGATAACTGCGACCAGCGGCACACTGAATTTCCGGAACGATCGCTACGACATCACGCGAGCGTTGATGGATCTTCCTGCGACGCGCGGGGCTGATCCGCTGGTGAATATCCAGGCAGAGACCGAAATTCGAGGCTATCGCGTGATCGTAAGCCTGACGGGACCTCTTTCTCAGCCACAGGCAATCGTCCGTTCGGAGCCGTCACTTCCTCAAGCAGATGTTGTCTCGTTAATCACAACCGGTCAGCTCTCCTCAACCGAAAGCAGCGACTCGGTGCTTTCGCAATCGGGAATTGGAACGGCCACTAGTTTGCTCACCGATGCTCTGATCAACGCTCCTGCGCAGCGAGCTACGAGCAGGTTATTCGGCTTATCGCGATTTGAGATCAATCCAGTGCTCGGGCGGGCAGGCACTAGTCCAACGGCCAGGTTGACGCTAGGTAAGCGAATCAGCAAGGAATTATCAGTTACTTATTCAACCAATGTCGCTTCCGACCCGAATCAAATCCTGGCCCTGGAATATCGAATCTCAGATCGCATCTCGTTCGTAGCCCAGTACGAACAAGCGTCCACCAGGGAACTCAGCACACGAAACAACAGCTTTAGTTTCGAGATCAGATTTAGAAAACGGTTTTAGAGAATGGGAGAGAGCGGTCGGAATCAGCATCGGCTGAACACGGACATCAGATCTAGCCAGGCGCAAGCATTGCAAAGATGTTTCCGCCTGCCTATGAAGTGGTTGATTGTCCTGATGGCGATCGCTTTGCTTGCTCCGGTGGTCAGGGCGGAAGACAATCTGTCTCTCGAAGAATATGAAGGTCGGCAGATTGCTTCGATTGAGATTGTTTTTGAAAACTCTCCAGCTGACAACGGCGCCGAGGCGGAATTTCTCTCCTTACTGAGAGTCGCTCCGAACACTGAATTCTCGCTGGTCCGGATACGCGACTCGCTACAATCGCTCTTCGACTCAGGTCGGATAGCGAATGCTCGCGTAGAAGCCGTCGATGCCACGGCAGACAAGACTGGTCCCGTGCGCCTTCGGTTTGTGATCCAGCGGCAAGTCACGATCGCAGGCCTAAACATCGAAATCGGACCGTATGGAGGTACGGCGATATCCGAAGATGAAATCCGCGCCCGGTTAATACTCCTTCAACCCGGAACACGACTTACAAGACAGGTCATCAACAAGCACGCTGATGAAATTCAGGTGTACTTGCGCGACCGCGGTTACTTCAATGCCACGGTTGAAGCAGCTGAGACCGTCGATCCAAGCGGCACACAGGCAACTATCACCTACAAGATAACTTCGGGCGAGCAGGCTCGCGTGTCGAGTTTCGATATTGCCATCGCCGGATTTGATCCTGCGCCGATTCGCCCGTTGCTCAGGCTGCAACCAGAAACGCCTTTCACGCGAGAAGCGCTGGCGCAGGACATGAAACGGATTCGAGACGCAATACTGAGTCAAGGACATCTCGCTCCCCAGTTAGATGATGCCAATGTCGTACGCGATCCCGACACCAATCATATTGCGATAACCGTTAAAGGATCGGTTGGTCCACGTGTTTCTGTTGTCATCAAGAACTACGACGTTAGTGAGAAGACACAAAAAGAATCGTTGCCGGTCAAGCGCGAGGGCAACATCGACTACTCGGCAATTGTTGAAGGAGCAAGGCGGCTAAGAACCCGGCTGCAAGAAGAGGGTTACTTTTTTGCGGAGGTCATTCCGACGTGTTCGGTGACGCCTGCGTCGCCAGACCTCGGGGTTAACGGTACTGAGGAGACGTGCCAGAACCTCAATCCCGCGGCGTTGAGTGGAGCTACTGTCCAGATTACTTACGATGTCGAGAGAGGAAGGCGTTTCCGTCTTACGGACATTCGTATCACCGGCACGAACAAACTGACGTACGACGACCTTGCTGCTGACTTGAAGTCACAAAAGGCGAGCGCTCTCGGGCTGATTCCATTCTTTGGTTACGGCCGCGGATACACGAGCCTGGCTCTACTGGAGCAGGACAAGCGTACTGTCAGAGCGTTCATGAATGATCTTGGTTATCGGCGCGCTCAGGTGAACGTCCTGCAGGGCGTGTCGCTGAATGGCGAAAACCTGATCATCACTTTTCAGGTGGAAGAAGGGCCGCTTACTCGTATCGCGGGTGTCGAGGTACGTGGCAACAAGATTCATACTGAAAAGCAGATTCGCGACGAGTTGAGAACCGTGATCGGTTCGCCATTCTCACGTTCGCAGGCTCGCTTCGATGCAGAGCGCGTGCGCACCATGTACGCGAGCGAAGGGTACGTCAACGCACAGATGGAGTTCTCGGTTGTTGAGCTCCCGAAGAAGGGGGATGAGGAACAAGTACGTCTGATCTACTCGATGACGAATGAAGGCGACAAAGTCTTCATCAATCGAATACTGATTAATGGAGTAACGGGCAGCGCCAGCACTCAGGCGACGAAGCGCAAAGCAATCCTGCGCGCCATTCCGCTCGCTGAAGGAGACGTTCTGCGTTCGGATCGCATAGCGGAAGCCGAGCGAGAACTTTATCTAACGGACGCGTATCGTCAGGTGATCATTCGTTCTGAGCCGGCCGGCGAAACTGCGGGCGGGTTTAAGAAGAGTGACATCATCATTGACGTCGAAGAGAAGAAGCCGAAGGTGATGGATTACGGTGGCGGCTACTCGACTGATACCGGTGCGCTGGGACTACTGGAAATCGCAAACGTCAACTTTATGAATCGATTGCGACAAGCTGCCATGCGTCTGCGTGCCAGCGCCAGGCAGCAGCGAGTGCGTTTTGAGTATATCGATCCACGGTTTGCCTGGTATGGTAAACGGCAGTTCGCACCGCTTGCACTTTCTGTCGACTATCAGCGCGATTCTACCCTGACGAGGTTTTTCCGCTCAGCGGTTGATCGCGGTACCATGGGCATCACTCAACGTCTTGATGAAAATGGCAATCCCATCAATGAGTTTGGAGAACCAGTCGGTGATCCCACCATCAACCGCTTCACGGTGGCACTGGAAACGCAAAGGGTGCTGGACCAAAAGACCAGGACCATCGTGTTTGCAAGATACGCTTACGAGGATGTTCGTCTCTTCAATCTAGAGAGCCTGGTAATCAAGCCGATTCTTCAACCGGATCGTGCGGTAAGGCTGTCTCGTATTGGTGGATCATTTGTTCGCGACACGAGAGAGCGATGTGAACGAGGGCTGCTCGGAGTAAGACGATTTGATTCTGATGACGATCAACCCGGTAAACCCGGCGAAGTCTGTAGGTATAACCAGGTTGACGCAACGAGAGGTGACTTCCTGTCGGTGGATTACGCGCTGGCGCTGCGGCAACTGGGCGGAAATGTTTCCTTCAATCGATTCCAGGCAAACTATCGCAGGTATTACAAAGTCGACGCTCTGCGCGGGACTGTCTTTGCCGGAAACATCACACTCGGGCTGGCCAATTTATTCAATCCTCGAGATCGTGACGGGAACGGGCAAATAGATGAAACCGATCGGAGGCTTCCGATTAGCGAGAGGTTCTTCTCTGGTGGCGCAACGACGCTTCGTGGATTTAGTTTCGAAGAGGCTGGTCCACGTCAGGTAGTCATTCCGGAAGGTCCGTTCCGTGACAGTAATGGGAATGTCGTTTTTCTGAATCCATTCACGGTGCCGATCGGTGGCGACGCGCTCGCCGTTGTGAACCTCGAGGCGCGGATACCGCTCGGGAAGTCAATACAGGCCGTACCTTTCTATGACGGCGGAAATGTGTTTCGTACGGTCGGCGACTTGTTCGGAAAGAAAAGTGAGACTCCTCTACCTCCGGGAGATCTGCTCGCCGCGATCAATCGCGCTAATCTGAAAGCGAATTGGACCAACACTGTAGGACTTGGTTTCAGAATTCAAACTCCATTGGGTGGCGTGCTCGCTGTTGACTATGGCTTCCTTTTGAATCCACCTGAGTTTCTGATTCCACAGCGTGGACCCAATGGCGTTGATTTTAACGGAACGCCTGCGATCTTCAGGCTTCATCGTACGCAGCTCCATTTCAGAATTACGCAAACCTTCTAAAGGGAGAGCGGCAGGCATAATGGTGACGGTAATTAAAAGAATGAAGTTCAAATCTCAACGGCTCGTGCGAGGCTTGTTCATTCCCGCATTGCTGTCCTTTTCGATGTTGATGTCGAGCTCTCTTGTTCCGAATTGCCGTGCTCAGAACGTTGTTGACAAGATGGTTGCGACAGTGAACTCCGGAGTACAACCTGAGTGTGGGCAGATTTGTCTGATCACGCTTTCAGATCTCCTGTGGCAAATTGCGCTGGAACCCGACACTCCGATTGATAATCCGAGTTCCGAGCTGCTGAACCGCACACTGCAGCGCGTTATCGATCAGAGACTGATTCTCCAGGAGGCGCAGAAGCTCCCAACCATTGATCCGACTCGTGAAGAGATAGCCCAGGCGCGGGACGAACTGGTGAAGAGATTTGCGCCGGGTGCGTTTATCGAGCGCAGCAGAAAAGTAGGTCTGACTTCTGAGAAATTAACGGAAATAATCGAGCAGCGACTCAAGATTGAAAAATATTTGGACTTTCGCTTTCGCAATTTCGTAGTCGTAACAGACAATGAGATTGCGGCTTACTATCAAGAAGTATTCGTGCCGCGATTTCGAGCACGCTTTCCGGGGAGAGTCGTACCAAGTCTGACGGACGTTCGTGCGCAGATCGAACGGCGTCTAACGGAAGCCAAAATCGAGTCGGACACGGATGCGTTTCTTGACTCTGCTCGCGAGCGAGCTGAAATAATCACTCTGAATCCTGTGTAAGATAGTCTGGAGTCGCGAGTCTGGAGTCCCGAGTCCGAACGCAAGACTCCAGACTCCGGACTCCAGACTCCGGACTCCCGACTTTCCCATGCCGTTTCGAACTCATGCAAAACTGCCACGCGTCGCGCTAGCCCTTTCCGGTGGCGCGGCCCGAGGAATCGCTCACGTCGGCGTGCTGCGAGCTCTTGTTGAGAATCAGATCCCGATTGACTTCATTGCAGGCACGTCAGCGGGCTCAATCGTGGGCGGCGCGTTTGCGGCAGGCATGCCGTTGAGTGAAATCGATGATATAGGCCGCAAAATACGGTGGCGAGATGTCGGTCGTATCACCATGTCGCGTCTCGGCGTCCAGTCTAATGAGAGGCTGGAAGAGTATCTACGAGCGCGTCTGCCCATTACTCGGTTCGAGAAACTGACGATTCCACTCGCAGTCGTTGCCACAGATCTTCAGACTGGAACACCGGTGGTTATGCGGGACCATGGTGACATTCCGTTCGCGATTCGCGCTAGCTGCACGATTCCGGGATGGTTTGTTCCGGTTATGGACGACAAAGGCAGGCAATTAGTCGACGGTGGATTAGTCGCCACAGTACCGGGTGAAGCGGCGCGCTCGTTCAAGCCCGATATTTTGATTGCGGTGGATGTCAATGCTGAAGGAGCGAAGTTTCTTGGCCCAACATCGATAATCGGCGTTATGCTTCAGTCGATGATGATGGTCCAGCGCACTGCTACAAGTCACCAGTTGCGGTTGGCTGACTGTGTGATTTCCCCGAAAGTCGGCCACATTCGTTGGGATGAAATGACACGAGCCCCGGAATTAATCGACGCTGGCTACGAAGCGGCACGCTCGAAGATTGGTGAAATCAAGAAGCTGATCGACGAGCGCATTGCGTCAACAACTCTCTGGTACCGCCTTCGCCACCGCAAACAACAATTAGCGCCGGAGAATTAGCCGCGGA
>JBKPAC010000188.1:0-14194 GCA_046726175.1 Acidobacteriota bacterium | reverse complement strand
CGATGAACGTTCCTTCATCTCCAGACGTGGCTTCGCGAACCTCCCCGGTGGCCGAATTGGTCGCAGTCGCTTTAGCCCCGCTCACCAGAGCTGAGTTGGGGTCGGTAACTGTTCCAACGATGGTTCCTTTGTTGCTTTGGGCAAGAGCGGAAATTCCCAGGATCGGGAACAAGAAAATCAAAGTTGCAATTCGCGTAGTGAATCTTGGCTTTCTCATTTGGTCCTCGCGCGCCATCTAGATAAAAGGAGACCCATTTCCCGGCAAGCAGGACATGGGTTACCGAAGTATTCATTGAAGGGTAAACGGCCACGGCATAATCCACCGTTGGCTCGGAAAACCGAATCTTTAGGTCCAGAACTGCAATTAAACGAGGTAGTGCGACAACAAAAAGGTGTTGCAGACAGTTTGTTGTCTTAGCGAACGAAGTATTTATTATGTTTCGCCCAACCTGTCAACGCTTTTTTATTTGTTTTTAAAAGAGACTTATCGGTGAGACCGGTTGCTGGTCAAGAAAATGGCGATCAGACGAATATCAGGCGGCTGAGGCAGCGCCAAACTTGCTCGCGAGAACCAGGCTGAGTGCGCCTCTTAAGGTGGGCTTTTCACCAAGCGTAGATGGCAGGATTCGAGCTGAAGGCAGTCCGCGGCGGACGCTGTGTTCGATGTGCCCCGTCAATGCTTTTTCCAACAGATTCCAGGCCCGCGCGATCTCACCACCGACGACTACTGCCTCTGGACTGAAACCAACGATCAGATTGGAAATGCCAACGCCCAGGTATGAGGCCGTTTCTATAAGAGCAGCCCGCGCATCTTCTTCCCCGCCGAGTGCTCGATCAACCAGAGCTTTGAATTTGGGAATCGGCGAGTTCTCATCGCCTGAGAGCCTGAGATACCGGGCGAGCGCAGCGCGTTCTGAAGAGAAAGCCTCCCAGCAGTCGTGATTGCCGCATGAGCAAGGCACAGGCGCATGACTTCCTACAACCATGTGGCCGAACTCGCCCGCAGCTCCTCGTTGGCCACGGTAGACCTGTCCATCGAAGATTATTCCTGTTCCAACTCCCTCAGCTACCAGGACCAGGATGAAGTCTCTCGCGTCGCTCACCTCGGGACGTCCAAACCACAGTTCCGCAAGAGCGACGGCGTTCGCGTCGTTGTCGATCACAACCGGAAGTCCAACTGCTGATGCAATGAGTGGCCCAATGGCAATGTCACGCCACTTAAAGTACGGAATGTAAATTATGTTTCCCGTAGATGGATCAACCAGACCCGGTAGACTAACGCCAACGCCTTCGATCGTACCTTTGCTTCGACTTGATAGCTCGCGAACGGATGCGATGACGTTATTGATTGTTTGGTGCGGGTCGGGTTCGGTCCAGAACTCTCTTTGTTCGATTAATCTGCCTGCGAGGTCACTGGTCGCTACAGTGGTGCGAGTCGGTGTGATGGCAACTCCCAATGCGATTGGTTCTTTTGTGCGAAGCCGCAGAAGGGTCGGTCTCCGCCCTCCAGTAGACTCGCCTGCACCGCTTTCCTCTACGAGTCCCTCCATCTTCAAAGCTTCGACAATCACTGACACAGTCGAACGTTGCAGATGAGTCTCGCGAGCGATTTCGGCTCGAGAAATTGGCTCGCGTTCACGAACGTAGTTCAACACGATCTGCCTGTTGATACCGCGAATCGTGTTCAAGCGGGCCGCCTGGGCTGTTTTGAGATCAAGTCGTCGCATTTGTGAGACTGGAAGCGCGGGCGTCTCGCCCGCATCGTCTCGAATGGGCCGCGAGCGCGCGAGACGCCCGCGCTCCCAGTGTCATTTCGAGCCTCCTTTTCCCTGCACAATCGAAAAGGTCTTGTCCACAGCCGACGCGCTGAAACTCTCGAGCGTGCCGTCAGGCCACTGAATCTCGAGCTTATCAACCTTGGTCGCAGTACCCAATCCAAAATGAAGCGTCATGTCGTTTTGAGAGCAGTAGACAGCTCCGCTCACGACATCCTGTCGCAATTTTGATTTACCAACAGTCAGGTAAGCAATGCTGCCGATTGCGTCGCGGGGGTTTTTCTTCGAGACATCGGCGGTAAGTCGGAGGTTTACCCAATGGCCCGTTCCAGCCGCCACGTTTCTGAGAACCGCAGGTTTGGCATCTATGTTGTTAATGACGAGGTCAAGTCTTCCATCTCCGTCGAGATCGCCTATGGCCAGTCCGCGACCCGGCCAGGCACTCGCAAGAGCACTTCCAGGGGCCGCACCCACTCGCTCGAATTTTCCATTCTTCAAATTTCGAAAGAGCAGCGGCTGCTGAGCAAAGCTTGTGCCCCACTGATGATCATCGACGGCCGGATACACGTGACCGTTGACCACAAAGATGTCCAACCACGAATCGTTGTCAAAGTCTATGAAGCTCGTTCCCCAGCCAAGAAAAGGAATCGTCGGCTCACCTAAACCCGCCTGGAAAGTCACGTCGGTAAAATTGCCTTCCCCGTCGTTGTGATAGAGAACATTTGAATCATCAGAAAAGTTTGTGATGTGAAAGTCTACTCGACCATCATTGTCGTAATCGCCGACAGCTAAGCCCATCCCTGCCTGCTCGCGACCGTTTTCGTTGAGCGCGACCCCGGATGGATAACCTACCTCTTCAAACGTGCCATCCCCCTTGTTTATATAAAGCTGCTTGGGAGTAGAGTCGTTAACAACGATCAGATCCAGCAGTTTGTCATCGTCGGCGTGAATGAAAGCTGCACAGAAGCCATAGTATTTCTGCGGATCATTCACACCAGCTTTAACGCTGACGTCTTCAAAGCCTCCGTCCGGCTTCTGGTGGTACAAAGTGTCGCCCTCACCAGTTAATCCTCGTGGACCACACATGACTGGCACTCCGCGGAACTGGCAGAAGTTTTGTCCAATGCCGCTCGGCTTTCCGGCTTCGGCAGGATTAGGAGGTAAATGCTTGAAATCAATCTCGACGTAGCCGGGGACGAATAGATCCAGATGTCCATCCCGATCATAGTCTCCCCAGGTAGCTCCGGTGCTCCAGCCTTTCCGCGCTACGCCGAGCTTTTCCGCCACATCAGTGAATGTCCCATTGCCGTTATTGTGATATAGACGTGAGACGCCAAAGTTCGTAACGTACATATCGGGCCGGCCGTCGTTGTCGTAGTCTCCTACCGCTACTCCGAATCCCCAACGTTCATTGGCGACTCCAGCTTTATCGGTAACGTCTTCGAACTTCCAGTTGCCCAAATTTCGATAAAGCGCAGCACGCGGCGGCTTCTCTTTTCTCTGGAGCGCGGCTGTAGTCGAGCCATTCACCAGGTAAATGTCCGGTAGCCCGTCGCCGTCATAATCGAAAATCGCAACTCCGGCAGACGCAGTATCGAATATGTAGTCCTTTTGCGGACTCCCTGAGCGATTCGTAAAGCGTTCCAATGTCGTTTTATCTGTGACATCCTCGAACACCACTGGCGCGGTTGGATCTGTGATACCAACAGTGCGACGAGACGTGTAGTTAACTGCAGCGCCGGTTGAAACTCCCATACCTTGGGAAGTTTCAGGCTTCTTAGGCGGCGTTTGAGTGTACGCAAATTGGTAGATCGCCAGTGAAGGGACGGCCAAGAGAAAGAGCGCCCGCGAAAAAAGTCTGCGTTGTATTGAGCTCATTTTCTAATTTTTGATTTCCGATTGTCGATTCAATGTTCGATCTCGCCTCTGTGATCGCAATCGAAAATCACAAATCGAAATTACTTATTTGAAGGCGATCACGGCGTAGTCTCTACCGCTGTAGAAGCGGATCTCCTCTCCCGCCTTTGTCATCATCAGCGGTCGCGGCCGCCTCAGTGCCGAGTCTTTCGTTGTAGGCACCGAAAGAATCTGGTTCCCGCCGAGATCAAGGAGGTTAAGTTTGCCGTCATTACTGAAGCCAAATCCGTAAGCTCCCACAGCTACATCCGAGCCGCCGAGTGTGACGGGAGAGTCTGTGATGAAAAACCCTTCGTACTTGGCGCGCACCTCAGTGGAGTATCCTGACGTATCAACCATACCGGCAATTACGTACCGATTGGTCCCAGAGCGAGCGGCTGCTGCGTTGCGCATTTGGGTCGGCGCGCTTTGTCCCTGAAAGTAAAAAGCCGCGGGGACGACTTTGGTCAGCTCAGCACCCGCAAGAACGGCCACAGAACTCTGGACTGTTGCGAACAGAGGTAAAGCAGCGACAACGGTAAGCACAACGGTAAAAACGATTTTCGATTGTTTCATATGCATTTTCAGTAACAGTCGGAAGGTTTACAGAGCTTGAGATTATCTTACAGGTGATGGGGAAAAGGAATTTCAGGATGCTTGCCGACCCTTATTTCCACTAGCGCGAGCCTAGATCGTAAACGGTGGTCTTCGGGTTGTAGGCCCTCCAGTCGAACCAATAATCATTCAGGACGCCGATTTTCTTCAGCTCTTTCCCGCTCAACGGGCCCGCTACTGCTTTTCCCGTGAAATCCCACTCGCTCGCAGTTTCCGCGTCGACTAAACGCCAAATAGAGCTGTCAGACTTTAGAAAAAACTCGAGCTTTCGATTATCAACACGCCGATCAAAAGCGCGCACCGATTTCTTGTCTTCGGCGAGAACGAGGATGAGCGGTACTCCTGCAATCTCATCGACAATTGGATTCTGCCGCAACAAGTCGTCAAAAGGATAAGCACGCGACACTCCATTGATCGTGATGCCTACAATCAGTGTGCGTGGAGTTAGTGAAGGATCGAGAGCATGCGCAGTCGCTACTGGGGCCGAAGTCATTTTCTTTTCCCAATCAGCCGACTCGTAACGGTGCGCTCGAACGATCTTCTCATCCGGCATCAGGACTCGACCCTGTGGCTTCTCACGCTTCCATAGTCGAAACGTCAGCTCGTCGTGGTACACGGGCTGCAACCGTTGACCTTTGAGAGGTCCTTGAATCGCCTCACCCGTTACTTGCTGCCACCAGGAACCAGTCTCTTCATCACGCATGATGAAGTTTTGGTTGTTGATGCCAGCCAGATGGAAGTGAAGCTGGCGGCTATTGACTATCGATTCCCACACCAGACCGGTGTGACAGAGCGTTCAATACGTCGCCACGATAGGTTTGCCGCCGACCACGTCCTGAACAACATGGTGGTAAGCCATGAAACGGATCGGATAAGCGACAGCTTCGCCGTTACTTTCAACAGCGAGGACAACGTCATCATCGGTCAGGAACGTGGCTTGATCTATCTTTGCAAACGAGGAGTTTGCGAGCGGATTGAAGATCCATTCGAAGTGATTCTGGCGAGCAAACCAGGTTGACGCCAGCAGGGGAATCATTAGCACCACCAGAACGGCCTTGCGCCACCATCGTCGAGCACCACGCCATAACCAAAGCACAAGCAACGCAGCAAGTAATAACGCGCCGACTGTTACAACGGGCGACCAAGAGCGCAAGAGATATGAAAATTGCACGCCTCGCGGTGACTGTGGCTTGAAAGGTTGGATTAGCCAAACTGGTATGAAAACTATGGCAAAAGCCAAAGCAGCCGTCAGCAGCAAGCCGATCCATGCCATGCTTCGCTTTGAAGAAGTCATCACGTGCACACCCAGCTTTCAGAAATTTGGCTGGGTCGCTCAATACTCGAGCGACCGAGTGATCCGCGAATGGCCTGGGTCACCACAAAAAGTATGAAGGCAAGACCAACGATCGCGATTATGATCCAGATGCTGCGCCGACCTGTAGCGACTTGAAACACGCCTGCAAGGATCGCTGCCACGCCAAACACCGCCACGAAACCAAACAAGCCGAGGATCATCAAGCCCTGCTCCGGCGTTCCGGTAAACCTGGCGCCGCCCGTCTCGGCACCGGCTGACAACATCAGTGGCGCAGTCGATATGGTTATGATGCCCATCATCAAAACAAGCAGAATACCGAGACCGATGAGCACGAATCCGAGTCGTCGAATGCGCTGCGCGCGACGGATCCAGGAGCCGCATTGAGGGCACTTAGTCTCTTTGCCCGTAACCTCGTACTCACATTTTGTGCAGCTGAGTTGATTCTTCATCAGACCTCCTTATCTGAAGGCGTGTCGTTACTGGTCCTTCCATTCGGGAATGCGTCCAGGAGTCCACGGTGCGCCCGCAAGCTCCATCTGTTTTTCTAATCGCGAGAGATCTCCCTCAACGAGCTGGCGCAACTGGGCCAACACACCTTCAAATTCCGCAGCTGCTGCCGAGTACTGATTAATCTGAGTGCCCGTTGGACGCGATGTCGACATTCGCTGTTGCCCGACGATGTTACCAACACGGTCATTAATCGAAGGAGAGGTGTTCATATTACGCTGGCGCGCAGCGGTATCACCTCGAAGCGCGCGTAGGATCTCGTTAGTACGCTTGTCGAGAGTGCTCGCGTCAGCAAGCAAAATCTCAGGTGCGGATGGTGTATCGAGTAACGCTCGACGAATCGCAGCCAAGCGCGGCTTAAGAGCATTTGCCGCATCCAGTGCACCAGCTACTGCACGTTGTAAGCGCGCGACCTTGGTTTGAAATTCCACGAGCGCCACTCGGTCCGCCACATTCATGTTTTCCTGACCTTCGACAACAACTTCGAACTCCTGCGGCTGGCCCAAGGGTGTCACCACGCCGCCTACTCGTTTTGCCATCGAGACTTTGTAACGTCCCGGCATGACGAGTGGTCCACCAGGTGGTTCCGCAAAGGGGTCATCGGCATCAGGATTCGGTGGCGGCGGAAGTGTCGGAGATGGGTAGCGCAGGTCCCAGGTCACGCGCTGCATTCCAAACGTCACCGGACCTGTTAACCGGCGAACCACGCGTCCAGAGGAATCTGTCACCGTAAACAACATCGCGGGCGGTTCTTCTTCCTCCTCAGCTCGAAGATCTTGCTGCGATGGCCAGGCTGCCGCTTGACCTTTCTTCTCGGCCTCTTTCTCCGACTCCTGACGCCGTTCCTTTTTGGTCTTGATGGGGTCTCTTAGATACCAGGTGAACGTCGCGCCAAACGGCGGGTTCTCGGCAGTGTAGAAGGATTCACCCTGGAAACTCTTTCCGCGACCACCAAGCGGCTGAGATTGGATGTACATCAGAGCACCTTTAACGGGAAGCAGCACCGCTTCTTCCTTAAGCATCTCAGGTTTCAACAACCGCAAAGGCGTATAGTTGTCGAGAATGTATATGCCACGACCAAACGTCGCGACTACCAGATCGTTCTCTCGCTTCTGAATCGTCAGGTCGCGCACAGCAATGGTTGGCAGACCGCCCTTCAACTGCACGTATTTCTGCCCGCCGTCTATTGAGAAAAACAGTCCGAACTCGGTTCCGACGAACAGCAAGTTAGGATTAACGTAGTCTTCTGCGATCGCCAGCACTGGACCATTCGCCGGAAGATTGCCTTTGAGCGATATCCATGAGCGTCCGGCATCTGTGCTCTTGAGAAGATAAGGCTTGAAGTCTGCGTTCTGATGATTATCAAACGCTGCGTAGACAGTGTTCGCATCGTGGTTGGATGTGACAATGCGACTCACATACGCCATGTACGCGACGCCCGGAAACTTATCAACACGACGCCAATTCTTGCCGCCATCTTCAGTAATCTGTATCAGTCCGTCGTCAGTACCGACGTAAATCAGACCTTCTTTTTTCTGTGATTCTGCCAGTGCGGAAGCATTACCGAAGAAAGCCGTCGACGCGTTCTTTGCGACGGCATCGATACCCCAGACCTTTCCCATCACAGGTAACTTGTCTCGATCGAGTCCACGCGAGAGCTGCCCACTGATTACCTGCCAGTTATCGCCGCGATCGTCGCTGCGGAAGAGTTTGTCCGCAGCGAAGTAGAGTCGAGTGCGCGAGTGAGGACTGATAATAAACGGCGAGTCCCAATTCCAACGTAGCGGGTCTTCACCGCGGCCGGGTTGAGGTTGAATGCCCATTCGTTCACCGGTCCTCTTATCGAAACGCGAGAGTACGCCATTCTGTAAGGACGAATAGACGATGTTGGGATCTTCGGGATCCACCTGACTCCGAAAACCGTCGCCGCCCAAGGTGACGAACCAATCCGCGTTGGTGATTCCCGAAACACTGCGCGTGCGTGATGGACCACCGACACTAAAGTTGTCCTGCGTGCCACCGTACACATTATAGAAAGGTAACGCATTGTCGGTGGTCACATCGTAGAACTGTGTGACTGGTAGATTCTCTTTGAACTCCCAGTTAACGCCTCGATCGTAGCTTTCATAGATTCCGCCGTCGCAGCCAACAAGGTAATGATCTGTGTTGTTGGGATCGATCCAGATGTCATGGTTGTCAACGTGTTTTGACTTTTCTCCCAGGCGGCGTATTGTGCGGCCGCCATCGTCCGAGACCATCAGGAAGACATTCATGATGTAGATGCGATCCACATCTTTGGGATCGGCGACAATGCGAGCGTAGTACATCGCAGTAGACTCAAACTCATTGCGTCGCTCCCAACTTCCGCCTCGATCATTAGATCGAAAGATGCCGCCTTTGCGGTCCGCAGCTTCAACTGTCGCGTACACCACATTTGAATCCGCAGGTGAAATTGCCAGACCCACGCGTCCCAGATCAGACGTTGGCAATCCGGTGCGTAGCTTATTCCAGGTTGCGCCTGCGTCCGTCGATTTGTATATCGCACTCTCTGGTCCACCATTGATCAAAGTAAACATGTGACGCCGGCGCTGATACGAAGCAGCGTACAGTGTGTCGGGATTCTGCTGATCGATCACCACGTCGGTCACACCGGTGTTTTCGCTTATCGACAGAATATTTTTCCAGGTCTTCCCACCGTCAGTGGTCTTGAACAAGCCACGCTCTCCACCGGGGCCCCAGAGTGGTCCTTGAGCCGCAACATAGACGATGTTTGCGTCACGAGGATCAAGCACGATACGACCGATATGTTCAGAAGTCTTTAGGCCGACATTTCTCCAGCTCTTGCCACCGTCGTCTGAACGGTAAACTCCATTTCCGTACGAAACGCTGCGCTGACTGTTGTTCTCGCCGGTGCCAACCCAAACAGTCAACGGGTTCTTCGGATCAAGCGCAATGCAGCCGATTGAGTACGAGCCTTCGTTGTCAAAAACCGGAGTCCACGTAATGCCGCCATTTATTGTCTTCCAAACACCGCCCGAAGCTACGGCTACGAAGTAACGGGCGGGATTAGAAGGATCAACTGCGAATCCGCTGATGCGTCCGGAGGTGAAAGCAGGTCCGATAAGTCGAAGCCTTAGACCGTTGAACGTCGGTGAAGACATTGGATCCGCAGGCTTCTTTTCCTCTTCAGGCTTCTTCTCCTCAGTTACTTTCGTAGCTTCTGGTGAAGCTGAAGGCGACGGCGACGCTTGAGGCCTTTGAGCAGCGCTATCAGCCTGCGTCTGGGCAGCGACCGGCGCGATCGTGAGTATCGCAATTATTAAAAGCAAGAACGGAAATCGACTGATAGCAGCGTTCGATTCCAGGGGGGATCGCATTGGGGATGGGACTCCTTTGGTTGTTCTCGAAATGTGTGAATTTCGATTTGTGACTTTCGACTTTCGATTCATCAATTACCAAAAGAAGGAACGAAAATCAAAAATCGAAATCGCACACACTGTTCCGAACAGGGGTCCAGAGGCGCTCCAATTGTTGTCGGAAGATCAATAGAACGGAGTGTAGAAACTAACACTACGGACTGCGGCGGGTAAAGTCAGGATTAATGGCGATCGCCAAATTCCGCAATCGCAACAATTTTCCTCTTAACGTTGAAACAACACGGAGAGATTCTCGTTGTCTCGTCTCCAGGTTCGAGCTGTTCTGGGCTCGTTCGCTACGAGTGCGCGACTGGTCAATTGGTCTCAGCTCTTGTCTCTGCCCAAGCTGAACTGAATCCATCTGTCAAAACCACCCAACTTTGAAAACTTCTCATTCTCACTCGCCATCCTCGTCTGGCGTGAGACAGGTTACGCAACGCAGTCAGCTCATGCTGCGATGGCGCAAAGAAAAACACCGAAACGATTGACGTGCTGTAAGCACGGCGGTTAAAGTCCTCGCGTCTTGACTCATGCAGCTTGTAGTCGCTGATGAGGTTGGACCCGGCGGGTGAGAGAGCGCGAAGCATTCTAGATACTTCGGTCTCTCGCCCGCCCTTTTTAACCAGCAATCAAAATTTCAATTTCAAATCTGAGATCTGAGATCTGAGATCTGAGATCACTTACAGCTTTTCGACAATCCTCATATCTACTTCGACGGCGCTGGAGCCGGTGTTTGGATGTTCACGTCAACTTTCTTGTTGCCACTTAAGAATCTGCCACCAAAAATTAACAACGCCGCGACAATTACGATCACAAAAATCACAAGTACGGCGACAACACCTGTGCTGCCACCTCCACCCTCTTCCGCCATTTCAATCTCCTCCTCTAAAAATGAGTTTCATTCGTTCCTTCTAACAGAGACTGTTCTCTTTCAAATCCGATAGCGTTTATGCCGCTGTTGTTTCGCCGCCCAGCAAAGTCAAAACCTCTCCCGTTACGTAGCTCGAATCCGCTTCCGAAGCGAAGTAGACATACGCCGGAGCGATCTCTTCCGGTTGCGCCGGCCGCTTTAACGGCGTATCGGCTCCGAACTTTTCAACATCGCTCGCTTTCTTGTCCGAAGGATTGAGCGGAGTCCACACCGGACCAGGCGCCACACAATTCACTCGAATGCCGCGATCGATAAGATTCTGTGCCAATGATTTCGTGAACGCGTTGATCGCGCCTTTGGTCGCAGAATAGTCGAGCAAGTGTTTGCTGCCTTCGAGGCCGGTTATCGATCCTGTGTTTATGATCGCGCTGCCTTCTTTCAAATGGGACAAAGCTGCTCGGACCATATAGAAGTACGCATACACATTCGTCTTAAAAGTGCGATCCCACTGCTCTTCGGTTACCTCTTCCGGTCTTTCCCGGTGCTGCTGGTACGCAGCATTGTTAACGAGGACATCGAGCTTCCCGAATTCGTCTACGGTCTTATCAACGGCTTTGTGGCAGAAGCGCGAATCACGCACATCACCCGAAATGGTTAGGCACTTTCTCCCCTCAGCATTGACTGCAGCTTTCGTTTCCGCTGCATCCCTCTTCTCTTCCGGCAAGTGCGTGATTACAACATCAGCGCCTTCACGTGCGAACAACACTGCGACTGCCCGCCCGATCCCCGAGTCACCTCCGGTGATAAGCGCGACTTTGTCTTCCAATTTTCCTGCCCCGCGATAGTAAGGAGCTTCGTAGCGGGGCCGTGGGGTGAGTTTCTCTTCAATACCTGGTTTAGGCTGATGCTGAGCCGGCATCGGTGACTTTGGCTGGTCCAGTTTTCCGTTAGGCGTAGACGCATTAGAACGCGCTCGGCCGTTCCGCTGCTTATCAGCATTCGAACGACTCTGCGTTCCGCTTCGCGTACTTTGCCTTGGCATCTCGTCTATCTCTCGCCCGTCGATTGCAGCCCGCTAAGATCCGTTATTACCTCGTCAAGAATCTCCAGCTCGCGATCAAGCGTTTGTCGCCGCTGTTCAAGCGATTGCCGAAGCGTCTCAACACCTTCGTCCAGTAGATCCAAACTCGCCCTTTCCTTCTCGATCGCCTCTTTCAACAATCCGAGAGAAATCGCCGGCTGTTGCGTGCGATGTTCCGCTTTTGCCGCCTCAATTCCCTCGGCAGCTTCGGACTCAAGGGCTATTGCCTCGCTTAGCTTGATGCTCTCAACCACAATTCCTCCTGAACCCAATCAAGTGCTCGTGATTTCAATTAGCAAATGGTGCGCCCGGAGCAAGCGTTAGGGACTGGGACCCAGCAAAGGTCAGTATTTTCAACGGATATCGTGCAGATACTGGCTGGCACTAGTATTGCCCAACCGTGGAACCGAATAGTTCTATGGAGTTGATTGTGCTCTGGAAGTGAACAAAGACCGATCAGGCTGTACAAGAAGACTACAGTCACAGAAGGGAGAAAGTGATGCCTAAGAAGTCAACAAAGAGCCATCGTGAATTGATTGATACTGGACGAGATAAACGCTTTGTACGTCGAGATGAGAGCGGGCGGTTCGATGAAGTTGCCGATGTAGGACGTTCCCTTGCACAGGATCGCAAACGGTCCGCTAAGACAAAGGTTCCACCAGGTCAGGGCGACCGAGGTGATCAAAAAAGAAAATCCTGACTTATCACTTCAGCGGCGGCCGATCCGGTTTCTTACTTCGATTGGCCGCCGTGGGAACTTCCCGATTCTCGTTTTCGATTTGATTGAAAATACTCGTTAAGTAATCGAGCATGACAAAAGAGGCAAAAGCGATCCGTCTTCTTCAACGTATCAGTTTTGATAGTCGCTCCACACCGCGAGCAGAGAGCTTCAACCGATCTTTCTTCGCGGTTATTACTTTCGGATTGTTCGTTTCTTATTACTTCCATAAAACAAATTCTGAGCATAGAAATCGCGTCACAAAAACGAGCAATTCACTTCACCAACGTCATCCATTACAAATTTCATTCCCAGGCGCATGACAACCATCGAGCGGCTGCAAACCACTGGCATACGGAGACTGGGAACACCGCAAAGGGGGTTTCGCTATAAGCATGCGGATGGCTGGAAAGTTGCTGCTGACGACCTTGAGCGTATTCGAAAACTTCGCATTCCACCCGCGTGGATTGAAGTTGCGATTAACGCGGCAGCTAACGGACGAGTGCAGGTGATCGGGAAAGATGCGGCAGGTCGATGGCAGTATCTCTACAACGAAAACTTTGTTCGGCAACAGGAGCAAAAGAAGTTTCGCCGGATAATTCGTTTCGCGGAATCGCTTCCACAAATGCGACGCACAATCAATCGTGATATTCGCGCCGAGACACTCACGAGAGAAAAAGTACTTGCGTGCATTTTGCGGATCCTGTCGACGTGCTTCATGCGACCCGGTAGCGAAGTGTACGCAAACGAGAATGGTAGTTACGGGCTCGCGACGCTTCGCCCAAGACACGTACGCGTAAAGGGAGACTTAGTTTTATTTGACTTCCCGGGAAAGTCCGGCGTGAGGCAGCACCGAGAACTTAAGGACAAACGGGTTGCGGGAACAATCAGAACGCTACTCAATGTAAACGGGAAGGAAGTCTTCAAATATCAGAATGGCAATGGCGAGTTTGTGGATGTTCGGAGTCGTCATGTCAACCAGTACATAAAAGACGTAATGGGTGAAAAGTTCAGTGCGAAAGACTTTCGCACCTGGGCGGGAACACTTGTGTGCGCGTGTGCGCTGGCGCGTGCTGCGGGTGAAGTCACGGAAAGCGGCCGGGTCGTCAAGCAAAAAGTAGTAGAAGCCATCAAAGAGACGGCCGAGGTTCTCGGTAACACTCCGGCCGTTTGTCGCAGCTCATACATTTGTCCTGATGTAATCAACAACTTTCCCAAGCGAATCATTGCCAACTACTTTACGAACGTGGAAGAGATAATTACCTACCGTGGCTACCAGCTCCATCCGGCCGAGAAAAGTCTTTTGCGGTTCCTGAAAAACCGCGCTCTCAATAAGAACGGCAGCTCAACCTCAGCCGCGGGGTAGCGTTCACTGTGTCGGCTGGCACCCGTGTTGCTCCATTTGTTGCTATACAAAGAATCTGTTCGATAAGGGGACGCATGGAAGGACCTTTACGCGGAATTTTGGCAGGTGCAGCGGCTTGGAAGTTTGGCGGTGGCTGTATTTCAACCATACTGATTTTTATTATCGTGTTCTGGCTGCTGGGTTATGTGAAGTGCTGATCAAGCCGCGCGTCTTAGCGTGCTCACGGCCCATACACACAGTCCAGCCGACGCCAGGGTGATGAGAATGAAGCCCGCATTGGCGACGTGTGAGCCTTCGGAGATCACTCGCAGAATATGCGCAATGGTAAGTAAACCGAAAACTGTTCCAGACGTGATGATATATGCTTTCATGAAACTCTCCTGATTGGGTCCATTGTCGGACTAGTGTTGAACACCTCGCAGTTCCGACGCTGCCAAATGATGTTCGATACCTTTGATTAACCGCGCTACATCGGAATGGAAGTCGGGATCTGGACGAATGACTATCGCATTGTGGTAAGTCAAGACTCGTAACTTCGGCGGCAGTGCATCCTCCGCTGGAAATGACGCTCCGTCAACAAGGATCGGAATTACAGGGATCTGTCGATCAAGAGCCGACTCGATCTCGATTACGA
>JBKPAC010000187.1:0-17450 GCA_046726175.1 Acidobacteriota bacterium | reverse complement strand
CCTCAATGTAGCTACCAGCAGAGTATAAATGACGCCCGTTTTTGTCAGCGATGCGGATTTAATCTCGTCGTCGTCTCGGAACTGATGGCCACCAATGGACTTCTGCATCAATATCCGCGTGCGGAACAGGGACTTTCGTTGCCGCGGCTCAGGAACGCACCCATTGGAGCCAAGCTCATGTTCTTCGGAATCGGCCTAATTCCATTTGCCTTCATAGCCTCGATTGCAGCCGATTCACCAGGTCCGCTGGCCGCACCGTTCTTCCTCTTTCTGCTAGGATTGATTCAGGTGCTCTACGTTTGGCTGTTTGGAACTAAGTCTTCGAATAGACAACTAGAGGCTCAGCGCGAGTTCATGGCCGGATCTAACCGTCCGTTCACCATGCCTTACGGCGAAACTACGCCATTGCGAATCGAAGATCGCAAAGAAGCAAACACCTCCGAGATCGTCCGCCCGGCGAGCGTAACTGAGCACACAACAAAGCTGCTGGATCGCTAAGGATTTAGGATTTAGGATTTGGTCCTGGGCACATCCTAAATCCCAAATCCTAAATCCCAACTCCCAACTCCCAAATCCTAAATCCTAAATCCTAAATCTGCCGTTCGATCTCCCTCGCTTTCTCGATCTACGCTATAATCCTCGCCGTCAACCTTACGCCAGGTGAGAGGAGCTCAGAAATCCCATCGTGAAGGGGCTCTTACACAAACAGTTCTCGACGAAATTCCGCTTCCAGTAATCGCTTCTGGTTTCGCGCCGCTTCGCAACGGACAAATCGTCTCATCTCGGTCTAGCTTGCACCCTCAATTCAACCCCGGAGGTGTAGACAACCTTCATGCCTTTCACAAACGACATCTTCATCAGTTATCGCCACATTGATAACCGACCAATTGCAGGAACCGTCGGTTGGGTGGCCGACTTCACCGAAAAGCTAAAGGCACAACTCGCCTTTAAGTTGGGCTATGACCCGGTTGTTTGGCGAGATCCTGAAATCCGCGGCAGTGAATACTTCGAGGAAGTAATTCTCAAGGAACTCGAACAGACAAAGGTTCTAGTTTCAATACTGTCACCCGGGTACGTGGATCCCACCTCCACATGGTGCATTCGTGAATTGACTGAATTTTGTCAGTTAGCTCAGCAGAACATTGGAATCAGGGTTGGTGCAAAGTGCCGTTGCGTTAAAGTGGTCAAATCCTTCTTACCTCGAGACAGACATCCGTCTGAACTGCAGGGTCTGCTGGGTTATGAGTTTTTCGACGAAGATCCAGAGCTACGGAGAAATCGCGATTACAGTTATTTGCAGGACGGATACCAGTACAAACGTTACCTGGACAAGATAGACCAGATTGCCTTCGACATCGCCGAGCTCCTTAAAGAGATTGATCGACCGCAGGCGCAATCACCCGCTCCGGATAGGGACCATACTGTCTACCTCGCTGAAGTCACGAGCGATCGGGCTGAATACAGGGACAGCATTAGGAATGAACTGCTCAGTCGCGGTTATCGGGTGTTACCGGACTGCGAGCTTCCGCAGACGGCTACCGAGTACCGGCAGGTTGTTAAGGACAATCTGAGCTGCGCGCGGTTATCGATTCATTTGATCGGCGAAAAGTACGGGCGAACTCTCGAGGGCGACGAGGAAAACTCATTTGTGCAGATTCAGAATCAGGTGGCTGCCGAACACTGTTCTGAAGGTGGTGAGTTTTCGCGAATCATCTGGATTGCTCCAGAGATCGTGCCCGTCGGTAAGTATCAGCCCGCTTTTATTCAAACGTTGCGCACCAGCAAAGAGGCTCAGGCCGGAGCTGAATTGCTCGAACGCTCGTTTGAGGAGTTGAAGAACCGAATAATTGAAAAGCTAACTACTCCGAAAACTGCGAGCGCAAGGCTCCTGAAGTTTCCGCAGGAAGATCTCGTCCGGATCTATTTAATCTGCGACAAGTTGGATTTCCCGACAGTGAAGGCGATTCGCGACTACCTTTTTGATAAGAGGTATGAAGTCGTTTTGCCTGCGAGGGACGGCGACTCCACGCAAGTCATTCAATACCACAAAGACAACCTGCTCGAATGCGACGCGACCGTCATTTACTACGGATTCGGAAACGAATTCTGGCTTCACTCGAAGCTTTCGGATCTACGAAAAGTAACAGCATGGGGACGAGAGAAACCTATGTTGTGTAAAGCGATCTACCGGGCCGCTCCAGAAACCGAGCACAAGCAGGACATCAAAACGTGGGAGGCAGTCCTCCTCGTGCCACCCGGCTACGACAATCTATCTGTCGGAGCCCTGGAAGAATTCATTGCTTATATCGAGAGCGCTCGAGGTGAACAGGCGCGAACCGGAAGTGGAGGTGGACGATGATAGAGCAGGAACGATTGGTATCTAATCCGTTTCCAGGTCTCCGTCCGTTTGAGACAGACGAGAGCTATCTCTTCTTCGGCCGCGATGGGCAAAGCGATGACGTTTTAACCAAACTGCGGCTCTCGCGCTTCGTTGCCGTAGTTGGTACTTCGGGCAGTGGTAAGTCGTCATTGGTGCGTGCGGGATTACTTCCAGCTCTGTTCAGCGGACATATGCCAAGTGCCGGCTCGAGTTGGCGCGTCGCGACTTTCCGGCCGGGCAACAGTCCTATCAGCAATCTGGCCAAAGCTCTGAAGGAAGCTTTGTCGGGAACGGGCAACAAAGAAGATTCAGCTGTTCCGCTGACAAGTATTGAAAGAACGCTTCGACGCAGTTCACTGGGCGTTCTCGAAGTTGTAGCGCAGAGCAAAATGGCTCCGCATGAGAACTTGTTGATACTCGCGGATCAATTTGAGGAATTGTTCCGCTTTCGCATGAAGTCGACTGCCGAACATCCCGAAGACGAAGCGGCAGCATTGGTTAAACTTCTCCTCGAGGCGAAACAAGCAGAGAAGTCACTCGAGGAACGATTGCCGATCTATGTGATCTTGACGATGCGCTCGGACTACCTGGGCCATTGTGCGCACTATCGCGGTTTGCCGGAAGCGATCAACGAAGGGCAGTTTCTAATTCCTCGTATGACCGATGACAACCGTCGCGAAGCGATCATGGGTCCGATTATTGTCGAAGGTGGATCGATAACCGGACCTCTCGTCAATCGGCTGCTTAACGATGCAGGAGATGATCCTGCGCAACTTCCAATCCTGCAGCACGCGTTGATGCGAACGTGGGATTACTGGAAGAGCAGGAATCAGCTTTCGGAACCGATCGGCTTGAGTGACTATGAACAGATCGGTGGCATGGCTGAGGCGCTTTCAAACCATGCTGACGAAGCATTTCTCGAACTCCCGCCGGGATTACAAAAGATCGCTGAGAAGCTATTCAAGGCATTGACTGAAAAAGAGGCCGGTGATCGTGAAGTTCGACGTCCGGCGACAGTTGCTGAAATTGCAGCGGCTACGGAAGCCACAGAGGAACAAGTCGAGACCGTGATAGATAGCTTCCGGTGCGAAGGACGTTCGTTCTTGATGCCGCCACCTACGGTCCCGCTCAATTCGGGAACGCTCATCGATATTTCCCATGAAAGTCTAATAAAGGGTTGGCCGCGTTTGAGGGCGTGGGTGGATGAAGAGGCACGCGCGGCACGTCAGTACGTGCGGCTGGCGGATCTGGCTGCACTCTTTCCCGATCAGCAGGGTTACCTGCGCGATCCCGAGTTGCAGGTGAATATAAGGTGGCGCGAGGAGAATAAACCCACTCGGGCGTGGGCCGAACGTTATCATCCAGGGTTTGAGAAAGCCATCAATTATCTCAATGAAAGTCAGGCGAATCGCGATGCTGAGATTGCGGCCAAGGAGCGGGAACACAAAGAAAAAGTAGAGAGGGATTTGAGGCACGCACAGGCAATCGCGGCGGAGCAGCGGCGACGCGTGACGCTGTTGCGTTGGGGAATGGCGTTGTTGTCGTTGTTGCTGATTGGAATGTTTGGAGTCACTGGGTATGCACTTAAAAAAAGACGGCAGGCGTTGCAGGAGAGAGACAGAGCAGAAAACGCCTTTCAAGGCGCCAAGAGAGCCGAGGCGAAAGCAAGGGAGCAAGAGTTGATTGCGGTCGACGCGTTGCAGAAAGTTGCTGATGCGCTCGGGAAGGCAAGAGTCGCGGAAGCCGAAGCAACATCTCAACGAGACAGAGCTCAGCATGAGCGTAAGCGGGCAGAGGAGCAAACTAAGATCGCGCAAAAGTTTACGAGTGAAGCACAAAGTCAGAAACGAATAGCCGAAGCGAACTACGTAAGGGCGAAGATTGAAGCTGAGAGAGCTCGCAAGGCAGAAGAAGCTGCGGTCAAGGCTTCGAAAGAAGCTGAAGAGCAGAAGAACAAAGCGGTGGAGTTGTTAGCGACTGTTGACGAGATTGATCGATCTGCTCCGTACTTCAAATCGATCATGCGTGGTCACAAAGAGCAAGTTGTTAACACACGATTCATTAACAACGGCTCTCGTGTGTTTTCGCAATCTCTGGACCTTAAGGATCTCAGTGAATTGACTGTAAACAGCTTCGTTTGGGATCCAAGTACTGGGAAGACGCTGTTACCTTCGGATTATGTCCCGTCCAATGCGCGTGTTGTAGTCCTAAGTGAAAGTGGCAAGGTCGCTATTCTCTCCGGTGAAGTAAATGGTCGTTCCTTTGCTGCAACTTGGGATGTTCAAGCGAAAAGACAGCTGGCGCAATTCCCTTGGAAAGGCGAAGAGGCACTAGCTTCATTCATCAGTCCTGACGACCAAACGATTGTCCACGCAAACGAAGTGAAAGATGGGCCCGAATCAGTAGTAGTTATTGATGCGCTAACGGGAACACAGCGGGCAAAATTAAATGTTTCCACTTCCGGCTCTTCCGCCGGCGGCTTCAGCCCTGACAGCAAACAGTTCGCGGTCATCCGCGGCGCTTCAGCCGAAATATACGATACAAGCAACGGTCTAATAAGGCTGAAATTACTTGGACACGTGAATGAGATCCAGCAGGTTGCCTTTAGTCGCGATAACAAATTCCTGGTCTCCGCGAGCAGTGACGGAACGGCCCGAGTGTGGGATCTCAACACCGGTGTCGCGTTGGTGACGCTTGGCGGACATGAAGGAGAAGTTAACAGTGCCGCCTTTAGCGGAGACGGTAAGTATATTGTGACGACCAGCAAGTCCCGGGCTTATCTGTGGGAGGCCAAGTCACCGGGCAATTGGAGTCAGGTTTCCGACGATTCTCCGACCATCCTTCAGGGGCATACTGACAGCGTAATGAAAGCCGTCTTTAGTAACGATGGAAAATGGGTCGCCACTATTAGCGACGATCGCACAGCGCAACTGTGGGATGCACGACTGTTGCCTGCGATGCACGAAGGTGGCGCAACGAAACCAGCTATCGCGTCCAGCATTGCCGTGTTCCGTGGTCACATCAAACCGCTGAGGGCCGTCGGCTTCAGTCCGGATTCTCAATACCTGGTGACCGGAAGTGAAGATCGAACGGCGCGTGTTTGGGATCTGACTAGTCTTGGCGCATTCACTATCGCAAAGGCTGAGCTAAAGGCTGAGCCGCCAACTTACGATGGCAGGTGTCCGTTTACAGTCAAATTCAACGGAACCATCTCCGTCACAGGAAGGAGCGGCAAAGTAGTCTATAAGTTTGTCCGAAGTGATGGAACGGAAACGCTTCCTCAAGAGTTGGTATTCGATGGACCAGGTTCAAAATCTGTGAGCACGGCGCAGGAGGTGTTCTTTCGTGGCGTGAATCGCGCAGGCAGGCCACTTCCTACAAACGGCTGGGTGCAATTACAGATTGTCGAACCGCTTGCAATGAAATCGGACCAGGCCGCTTTCACCGTGACCTGCGCAGAACCTGAAGACCAACCTCAGGCAAAGGAGCTCACCCGCGATCAACTTTCGCAGATCGTACCGGGACTTAACGATCAGCAGACCGCGCTTTACCTTCCTTACTTGCAAAAGGCAATGGATGAGTTTGGTATAAATACGCCTCTTCGGCAGGCGGCGTTTCTAGCAGAAGTCGCTTTTGGCACAGCTGGCTTCAGGGTCCTCGAGGAGCGCGGGACCGAAGAGGCTCTTGAAAAGCTCTACGGCTACCGGAAAGATCTCGGCAACTTCCAAGCGGGAGACGGTGCAAAGTACAAGGGTCGGGGCGCTTTCATGCTGACGGGTCGTTCGAACTATCAGGCATTCGGTACATTGCTCGGCGTTGATTTGGTTGCTAACCCTGAACGGGCTGCTTCACCTGATCTGGCGTTTCGTACAGCTGCGCTCTACTGGCAAAGGAATGGTTTGAACGAGATAGCTGACAAAGACGACATCGCCAGTGTGTCCAGAAGGATAAGCGGCGGCACTGTTGGCCTTGAACAGATCCGGAGCTTCTACGACCGGGCTAAAACCGCATTGCGTGCCGGCGGAAGCCCGCCATAGATACACGTTCAATCGATCAAGTGCCGGAAGTTGACCCTGCTTTAGCTAGGGGCGCAAAATGGGATCGCCCAGAATGTCCCCTGCCCAGAAAAGGCGCAAACAGAAGAATATCCGAGGCAAGCCTACTACGGCGGCCATGCCGTCGTCTGTGGAGCCTATGCTCCCGACCGCCGTCAAGCTCCCGTTTTCAGATCCTCAATGGCTGTTCGAGCCCAAATGGGACGGCTTTAGAGCGCTTTGCTTTCTGAAGGATGGTAAGGTCCGGTTCATCTCAAGGAACCGCATAAACCTCACGGAACGATTTCCTGAGCTCCAGGAGATCGCAAGCCTGATCAAAGCTCACACAGCGATCATCGACGGCGAGATCGTTGCCTTGGATCGTAACGGAAAGCCCTCGTTCGATGCACTCCGCTATCGGAATCACCATCGACCGATTGCGTTCTATGCTTTCGATCTCCTGTACTTTGACGGTGAAGACGTTTCGCAGTATCCACTGGTAGCTCGCAAGGCCGCACTTAAGAAACTACTGCGCAAAGGTGCAACGGGACGAATCAGATTCACCGAGCACATAGAGGGACAAGGCGAGCGTTTATTTAATGAATTGGAAGCGCTGAAACTTGAGGGTATGATTTGCAAGCGCAAAGATAGCGTCTACGCCTACTCACGATCTCGACTCTGGCTAAAAGTAAAAACCAAGGCTGGTCGGACTGAGATGCAGAAGCGAATCGAGAATTGGGGCTAGGAACCTCTCGACAAATTACGGTTTATCGGACACAATCCGCTCGCTCCAGAGAACAAGCCGGTTAATCTCTCGTTCCAATTACAAATAGGCTTACCACGGCCCAGCTGAATAGGAGATCTCCTATGTCGAAGCTAAACAAAAGCATCGGGACTGTAGTCGTCATTCTCTGTGTCGTTGCGGTAATTGCGGCTCAATCATCGAACCGCGACATCACGGGTGCGCTACGTTATCGCTTTATCGGACCCGTTGGTAATCGCCTCACGTCCGTTGTAGGCATTCCCGGCCAGCCAAACATTTACTACGTCGGCGCTGCCTCCGGCGGAATCTTCAAAACCACGGATGGCGGCGTTCACTGGGATCCAATCTTTGACGATCAGCCCGTGTCGTCGATCGGCTCGTTAGCAATCGCACCCTCTGATCCAAACGTCGTTTGGGCCGGCACAGGCGAAGCGTGGATTCGCAGTCACATCTCCGTGGGTCAGGGAATCTACAAGTCGACTGACGCAGGAAAGACGTGGACACTCATGGGTCTGGAGAAGACGGGGCGCATCGGTCGCATTGTGATTGATCCGAAGAACCCGGACATCGTTCTCGCGGCGGCGCTGGGCCACGCCTATGGCCCACAACAGGAACGTGGCGTATTCCGCACCGTTGATGGCGGCAAGACCTGGGAAAGAGTGTTATTCACAGATGAAAACACAGGTTGCTCGGACCTTATTATGGATCCGAGTAATCCGCGAATCTTATTTGCCGGCATGTGGCCGCTGACGATCCGCACCTGGGGTAGGGAAAGCGGTGGACCAGGGAGTGGACTCTTCAAATCTACGGACGGCGGTGTTACATGGAAAAAACTCACGGGCCGCGGCCTTCCCACGCGCACAACCGGAAAATTTGCGTTGGCAATTCCTCGAACAAACCCAAATCGGATCTACGCATTGATCGAAACAGGCGATGGTGTGCCTGTTAACAACAAAGAAACCGACCGGGGCAAGCTGTGGCGCTCGGATGATGGTGGCGAGAACTGGCGACTGATTAGCTACGACCGTAACCTGGGCGGAAGAACGCATTACTACTTCCGTGTGATCGCCTCACCGGACAATGAAAACGAGACTTACTATCTCACCGCTGGCTATGCAATCTCGCTGGATGGCGGCGAAACGGCACGGATGGCAACCTTCGCGACTAGTCCCGGCGGTGACAATCACGACATGTGGATCGACCCGACGGACGCCAATCGGATGGCCGTGGCTAATGACGGTGGTGTTTCACTGTCTGTCAACCGTGGCAAATCGTGGTACCGCATTCAACTGCCGATCGCACAGATGTATCACGTGACCGTCGACAATCGTGTGCCGTATTACGTCTACGGAAACGAACAGGATGATCCATCCTACCGCGGGCCCAGCCGAACTACTGGCGGAGGTTTCGGTGGGGGTGGGATTCCACGCAGCGCATGGCACGCAGTAGCCGGTGGTGAAAGTGGATGGGCCACTCCCGATCCCGTCGATCCAAACATTATCTGGTCGAGTGCCTCAGGTTCAGGCAGCGTCGGCGGCATTGTCGAGCGCTATGATCTACGTAATGGACAAGCACGCAACGTTGAAGTGTGGCCGGACCAAACGAATGGTTCGCCTGCAGCCGATCTCAAGTACCGTTTCATATGGACGTTTCCGCTAACAATCTCGCCGCACGATCACAAGAAGCTCTACGTAGGCAGTCAGTACGTTCATCAAACAACTGACGATGGTCAAAGCTGGCAGACGATCAGTCCCGATCTAACCACCAACGACAAGTCAAAACAGGGATTCTCCGGAGGTCTCACGGGAGACAACATTGGGGTCGAATACTTCTCGACACTCTTTGCGATTGCCGAGTCACCGAAGGAGAAGGGATTGATTTGGGCAGGCAGCAACGACGGACTCGTACACATTACTCACGATGGTGGGAAGAATTGGACCAATGTCACGAAGAATGTTCCGAACCTGCCGCCGTTCGGCACGATAAGCAACATTGAGCCATCACGTTTTGAATCAGGGGCGGCTTATCTCACTGTCGATTTGCACCAGGTCAACAATCGAGACCCGTTCATCTATAAGACCAAAGACTACGGACAGAGCTGGACAGCGATCACAAATGGAATCCCCAAGAGCATGCTGAGTTATGCACATTGCGTCCGCGAAGATCCGGCGCGACAGGGTTTGCTGTACGTTGGTACCGAGAATGGGCTCTACGTTTCTTTTAACGATGGAGATAGTTGGGAGCCGCTGCAATCGAATTTACCGCGTGTTCCGGTTTACTGGATGGTAATTCAGGAACACTTCAACGATCTGGTTGTAGGAACTTATGGACGAGGGTTCTGGATTCTTGATGACCTAACAGCGATTCAACAGATGACTCAAGCGGTGAAGGATTCTGATGCCCACCTCTTTCCGCCGCGACCAACTTATCGTTTCCGACCAGGAACGGTTCCTGTCAACATGTCGGATGATCCGACCGCCGGGCAAAATCCTCCTTATGGGGTTGCGATTAATTACTACTTGAAAACTGTGCCAGGCGGGGATGTGAAGATTCGGATCGAAGACGCAAAAGGACAGACTGTTCGTACGCTTACCGGAACAAAGAGCGTGGGAGTAAATCGCATAACCTGGGATCTTCGAGGCGAGCAATCAAAAGAAGTGCGAATGCGGACCGTGCCGGCTTATGCTCCTGAGATCGGTCTAAACGCTGAAGGTTGGCGAGCAGCGCCGGGGGCAGCGCGGATGTCCGTGCTGCTTCCGCCAGGGAATTACACAGTGAAGATGTCAGCAGCCGGCAAAGAATTGAGTCAGCCACTCGTGGTGAGAAAGGATCCGAATTCGGGCGGAACCGAAGCGGACATTGCGGCACAAGTTGAGATGCTATTCGAGCTCCGCCGCAACCTCGAGAGTGCTGCCGACATGGTGAACCATATCGAAATGATCCGTAGTCAACTCAATTCCATAAATATGTTTCTGGCAGCACCGCCTGCAGATGGAGCGGGCAATGGAACGTCTAACGCGGACGTATTAACCGCTGCCAAGAATCTGGATACGAAGCTTATTGAGCTCGAGGATGAGCTAATTCAGCGCAAGCTCACTGGTCAAGGTCAAGACACTGTGCGCTGGCCGCCAAAGCTGCTGACGAAGATCAACTATTTGGCGAATGGACTCGCCGGTTCTGATTTCGCTCCGACGAACCAGCAACGTGAGGTCCACGCGCTTTTCAAACAACAACTGACTACGCTGCGCAACCGGTTTGACGAAGTGATGAGTAAAGACGTTCAGTCGTTCAACCGGCTCCTTCAGGAAAAGCGAATTCATAACGTGATCACGAGCTTACGCTGACAGTCGAGCCCGTCCAGCGACGAATGTCGCGTGAAGAATATCGCCGCGGGAAGTTTTCCTATCGATGTGCCGTCTAATCAAAGCAGGTTTAAGTGAGCGCTTACACACTCTCACAGTTTCGGTTAGGAGGGTCGACTTATGCGTCTTCCGGCATGGATTCTCGGTATGGTCACATTGCCGTTGTTTGTTGCAGCGAGCGAACAGCATCAGGGTTCTGCCCCGGAGCCCCAGAAAACTTTCGAATGCATGGTCACAAAACCAAACGGAATCGCTGCTGGCTTCGCTCAACCCGCGCCGGGCAGCTACGGCAACCGCGAAGTGTCTGTCGGACCGTTCGGATTGTGGCCAGACGGCACGATTGTATTCAAACCAGGTGGCGCAGGTTTCGTCACTCGAAACGGCTCGCTTGGAATGAAGTTCGGATGGCTCCGCGGTGTTTTAGGTAAGCTCCGGATTGAAGGCCGTCGCCTCGATTCTGAAGCACCACCTTTACGGGCAGAAGTGCCAGACGGCTACGGCGATCGCGGTTTCCAAGCGACCTACTTGATTTTTCCAACCCCAGGGTGTTGGGAAGTTACTGGTCGCGTCGGCGATTCGAGCGTGACGTTTGTGACGAAGGTTGTAAAGATCGGTGCCGGTCCATCGTGGCGGCGAGAAGACGTACCGTAGAGATCGGCGACTCACGTTCGTTTTGCAGTCCAGCGCCGCGTCACCGTTAGCGCACGCATGGTCCCTGTCACCGTGTCTCCGTTCAGCGTTGCAGGAAATTCGACCGTGACTCCAAACCGTTTTGCCGAAAGATAGATTGATTGTCCCCTTTATCGTACCAGTTACGTTGAGGTCGCCTCCTTCAGAACTAATCACACCCTTAAGTGATTCGCCATTTTGTTCGAGACTCAATGTCCATATTTGTGAGCCGCCTTTTCTTTTCTGAACGGTCATCTCCCATGTTACCTCAGTATCACTCCATGTGACTGTGTCGTAGCCACAAAAAGGGCCACAGTGGAAGGGCGTTTCAGAGTTGCTCTTTAATACTGTCGCGTGTGACGCGGAATTGCTTGGTTCAGATCCTTTCTACAAAGCTCCACGCGGCTGAAGGCCGCGCGGCCGTATTGACACTTTATTTCACACCGACATAGCGCGTTAACCTGAACAGCCGTTAGAATATGGTGCTCACTTCTCCTTCCCCGCGGCCTTGGAGATACGCGTCTCGTTCCTTACGAAATTCTCTCACCACCGGGCACCGGTGGATTGAGCGAGGTTATCGAGCGCGATACACGGCTGAGATCCCTTCGTGAATGTGCCAGGTCAACCCTCATTACCTGTGCGGGATGCTGAAGCGATGACAATTAAAACCGGCACAAGCCTAGGTCGCTACGAAATCCAGTCCAAGATCGGGGAAGGCGGAATGGGCCAAGTGTATCTGGCCCACGATACGTTGCTTGATCGCAAAGTGGCTATCAAGTTCTTGCCGGAAGAATCCGTTGGAGACACCAACGCCAAGAAGCGGCTTGTCCGCGAAGCTCGAGCAGCAGCAAGGCTGGACCACCCGAATATCTGCTCAATCTATGAAGTCGGCGAAGCGGCGGGGCGCGGCTTCATCGTCATGCAGTACGTTCAAGGCGAGAGGCTGGATATCCGAATGAATCAAAAGCCTCTTGATCTGCGAGAGTCGCTTTCCATCGGCAGTCAAGTGGCTGATGCTTTAGCCGAAGCGCATGCGCATGGAATCATCCATCGAGACGTAAAGCCTCAGAACATAATCATTACGCCGCGCGAACAAGTGAAGGTAATGGACTTTGGTCTAGCAAGAGTTGTCGGAGTAGTTGAAAATGAGGCAGAAACGCAAAGTCTGCTTACGACTCCAGGCACGGTGGTGGGAACAGTGCCCTACATGTCCCCTGAACAAGTTAAAGGTGAACCGGTTGACGCGCGCAGTGACATTTTCAGCCTTGGCGTTGTGCTACACGAGATGATTACTGGCCGCCCGTGCTTTGCACGCCAGACAGCAGCCGAAACGATGGCCGCGATTTTGAAGGATGAGCCACCGGAGATTTCACAGGCCGGAATTGCCGTCCCTGACGAACTTCACCAGTTGGTTAAGCACTGCCTTGTGAAAAATCCGAATGAACGACTTCAGTCAGCGCGCGATTTGACGCTAACACTCCGAGCGATTCTTTCGCAGGGAATGTCGTTGCCCGCTACTCAGGTACAAAACGCGCGACCTCTTCGCCTCTTCGTGTGGATTGGGCTGGCTCTGATCGTTTGTTTGGCGGTCCTCGCATGGTGGCAGCCCTGGCGTCGACCATCCGCCAAACAACTCCAACAGCGATTAATTTCTTCCTTTCCCGGAGGGCATCGCGAAGCTAGTTTTTCTCCGGATGCCAGCTTTATTACTTTCATCAATGATGTGGCCGGTGTGCCACAAGTCTGGATTAAGAACCTGGCCCAGGGCGATCCGATTCAAATTACAAACGGAGAAGCTGCCGCTCATCACCCAAGCTGGTCACCCAAGAACGATCAGATAGTTTTTTCCCGCAGTGGAAGTGTTTGGTCAGTACCTCCTCTTGGCGGAAGTGCACGCAAGATAATTGATGACGGCTACAATCCGAGCTGGTCATGGGATGGCAGCCGGCTCGTTTTTGAGAAGGAGGAAGGAATTTGGACGGCAAACGCCGATGGCAGCGATCAGCGTAAAGTGGAGGGTGTGCCAATCCCTGACATCCTGTTGGCCGACCGCACCCCCGTTTTCTCTCCCGACAGTTCTCTCATAGCGTTCTTCCAGTGCAATAAAGGACCAATCGGTGACATCTGGATCATTCCATCCACCGGTGGTCAACCGCGCCAGTTGACATTCGATGATCACCACGGCGGGACGCCGGCGTGGACTCCGGACGGAAAATACATTGTTTTCTCGTCATTGCGCGCGGGAAGCCGGACGCTCTGGAAAATCGCGGTCACGGGAGGTAATCCCGAGCCTGTCCTTGTGAGCGCAGGCGAGGATACAGAACCTGAAATTTCTCGTGACGGAACTAAACTGATTTATACCAACACGCGCAACAGTTTCGTTCTAACGCTCTGGAATCCAAACACGAATCAAACGCGGGAACTGATGGAATCGAGATACGATCTGACTGACCCTTCGTTTTCTCCACACTCGGAGGCGATTTCATTCTTCCTGGTTGAAAATGACGGTGATATCCAGGTACATACGATCGACCCAACCGGTAACAATTCGATCCAGGTTACGCACATAAAGGGAGAACGTAATATTCATCCCCGATGGTCGCCGGATGGTTCATGGCTGTATTTTTACCAGATCCGTCCAACTTTTTCGTTCCGCAGAATCTCACTGGGCGGGGGAATGAGTTCCGAAGTTGTTTCCGGCTGGACTTGGGGAACGCACAACGCTGCGGAAGTGGACGCCCAAGGCAAACTAATTGCTTACGTGAGGCAAGACAAGAATGAGCCTCCGGTGACTATGATTCGGGAGATTGAAACCGGGACAGAAACTATCTTTAAACCTTCCTTTCGCGATCCGCAATGGTCCAAAGACGGGAAATCAATACTGGGTACCGACCTGACATTGGGGAACACCCCCGAATTCAGAGAGATTTCAATCTGCTCGGTGCCGACCAGAGCCTGCCGCCAACTGTCACGAGGCCGTGTTCCGCGTTGGTCCAAAGATGGCTCGCGAGTCTATTTCTTGCGGGATAGTAAATCATCGCCAGGCAAGGAGCTATGGATGATTTCGACTTCAGCGCATGATGAAAAACTGATCGGAGTCTTGCGTACGCATCCCATCGGCAGTTTCTATGACGTTTCCCCCGAAGGTGCGATCATCTACGTACGGTACAATCCCGGCAAACCCGAGTTGTGGCTCGCGGACTTCCCGCGTAGCTAAAAGTCTTGACTCGTTCCCGCCAATGGTATAGAAATCGATTGCCTACGAAACCCAGTTAATATCCAATCCCGACAACTCAATTAAGGAGGTGACGTATGAGAAGCACTCTCTTATTCGTCGTCTTCGCCGCGGCGATTTCCTTGATCGCCAAAGCCCAGACCGAACCTAAAGCCAAACCAACTGCGCCCGCCGGCCAGCAGAGCGGCGCAGTTGAGCAGGCGCTCATCAAGCTGGATCGAGAGCTTATGGACGCGGCCGTCCGCAAGGACCGGACAGTAATGGATCGAACGGAAACGAGTCGTTTTGTTTTCGTGAATCCTGGCGGAGGCATTCAGGAGAAGTCACAGTCTGCAAGTGACCAGCCCAATATAGAGTCACTCCAACCGGAGAACGTTGTGGTGCGCGTCGATGGAGATGTTGCTGTGTTAACCGGCAGAGCAACCGTTAAGGGGATGCTGGCCAGCGGCAGAGACATAAGCGGGAAGTACACCTATATGCGCGTGTTTGTTAAGCAGAAGGGTGAGTGGCGCCTTGCAGCGATGTCGGTCGTTCCGCTCGAGCAAGATCAACCAATGCCGAGCTCAACGCCGCAACCGAAGCCCAGCCCAACACCGTAGGGTTCAAACAGTATCGGAAGCAACTGCATACCTCATGCCAAGCGATACTAGCTTAGCTACGTGGGGAGAAAGTATGCCTGCCGCGCCTCCAGCGAGACTGGACGCTGACTGAAAGGGTCGACTTCCCGGCTAGGGGCTCTCATTCCACGCATCTTCGCGACGGCCACCCTCGGCCCTAGCCACAAAAACGGCCACACCTCGCACTCTGACTCGGGACGAAAAATCCTGCTACATGAATCTGCACGATTTCTTTGTTTTTATTGGGTCTGCTCCCCTGTTGTAAGTATCGGGCATGAACACTATCCAGGTTCGTCCGTGCGATTCGCATAGATAAACAGGAACCAATCAGCGCTCAGTCACCGGGAGCAGGCTCATTTAGCGTCCCGGCCAGTCTCCAAATTATTAAGGAAATATCTAAAGGCAAGAGGGTAACCACGCGGTTCATGAAGTGGCCCTACAAAGCGAATCAAGATAGCACTTGGGAAGTGCACGGGTTCAATGAAGCCTTAGCTTATATTCGCTGGGCTGTCGTGCGGATAAAATGATTCACAACTTCACCCGAACACATAAGAGCGAAGAAAGTTGGGATGGTTATAGAAAAGTACGGCTTCCTCATCATCATAATAAGCGATCATTCCTCTCTTTCTTCGGTCGTCCGGTTTGCGATTGGGGGACCCGATTTTACTTGATCCATTCTGAGCCTATCCTGAATTCTCGTATGTAGGCGGCGATACTATCAACGAGGAAATACGAGCCCAGGGTTACGAGAAACATGGCGAACAATAGAACTAGCCATGAGGACTTACCGCGCCCTTTATAGCTCCGACCGTGGTCCACGCCGCGCCCCCTAGCAGGATTATGCCTATCACCATCTTAAGTATCCGCATAGCTATTTCGCCCTGCCAATCTAGCTTTTTGGGTTTCGTATTCGCCCGGTTGCGTGGTTTCTCTCGTTCGATGGTCTTGAAGTGCTACAAACCACCACCCTCAAGCTGCCTCGCTTTTAATTCCATAAAAGAGCCGTTCACCTTGCTCCTCGATGTGTTCCGTATGTCGGATTTCCTACCACAATCTCGCCATCAATAATTGCGCTCTGAGCTTTTATTAGGAGTACTACTAACACACCATTAAACAAACGCCCCCCAGAGGTGGTGTGAGTCCTTGGTTTGGTAGGCGCTAAGGAAGGGCTACGTTTGCGCCTGCGGAATTGAACAGAATGATCGAAACTGAACTTCAGCGGACTGCAAAGCAGAAAGAGACGGAAGACTCAGCGCCAGTTAACTAAGCATATAAGGTTTTTCCCTTTTTAGATAAATTATCCCATACGCGCTGCGCCTCATCCCCCTGTGCCACAACTGAATACTCGCGATCGAATCGGAGATATAGAAGTGACTCGGTCGGATTCCGATCATCCGGTATGTACTCCACACTTGTGACCTGTTCGAGATTAACAAGGGTCTCGTGCCCCTCGGTATTAAGTACTGCAATGAACCGAAGATTTTCCATTTACTCTCCCTTTTCATCTCCTCCAACGCTTAACGAAAGCACACTCTGTCTACGGACGAGTCGGACATCCGTTTTCCAGTCACTATCGGTAAAAACAATTATATCCCTCTTCTAACCTCCCTCAGAATTCATTAACGGTAAACAACATGTCCGTAGTATCCGTTTACTGCTCTGCCGCAGGCGCGGAGACACACACTCACTCAAGATCTGATTGAGGCTTTCCTGGCGCAGGCAACCGAACACACGCGCAAGTCGAAGGATGGAATCCTCAGGGCGCGGACCGGAGGCTATGCGATTGTCGATGTGATTGGAATTGGGGCCGGCGTATTTGATCGGCTTCGTTGAGCAAAAGCTAAAGGTCAAGGCATTCAACGCCGGGGAAGGCACGAACGTTAAGGATCGCAGCGGTGAAGTGGAGTTTTTGATAGCTTTGCGTCACGAGCACGTAATCACTGAACTGCGCCACTACACCGAAACGGGCACGATGATCGTCACTGGTTACGTTGCAAATCATCGAGGGCATTATCGGCCTTCGGACCACTCCGAACCCCTTACTAAACCGTCTTAGTTTTGCGTTACGCCAGGAGTTTTTGCACAGTTACGGGCTTTTTCTGCACAGTCGGAGAGCTGATCCACCGTGGTCCATGATTCCGCTAAGTTGATGAATGAATTGAGGTTGTTTTTGGAGGCGGCGATCGGAATCGAACCGATGAATAAAGGTTTTGCAGTCTTAAAGAGCCTGTTTTATTGCGTCTAAGCGCGTTCACTCCCGTCGAATTTCATCATCACCGCGACCCACTGAATGTAAGGATTTGTTGAGTTTGGTCCATTTCCGTCTACAAGTGTTAGCACACTTCCTGCACACCGGATCTCTCTTTTTATACGTGCGCCTTCGTTAGTGG
>JBKPAC010000186.1:0-20852 GCA_046726175.1 Acidobacteriota bacterium | reverse complement strand
GAGCTGGGGTCAGTCCGAACAACAGACAAGTCAATCCAGCAACTGCGGCGGCGAACCCGAGAACTCGAAAATCGAGTCCGAGATCCAGAAATACCTGATCGTCAGAAGTGCTCAGGAACGAAACAAGGAACCGACTGAGAGTTTGTGCGAGTGCTACACCGAATATTCCACCAATGATGGCAAGCAAAAGATTCTCGACGAGCAGTTGACGTATGAGACGGCCTCGTGCTGCTCCGACAGCGAGTCGCACGGCCATCTCTCGTTCGCGGATGCTGGCACGAGCAAGCAAAAGGTTAGCGAGGTTAGCGCACGCGATAAGCAGGATCGCTCCGGCGATCGCCAACAGTATCCAAAGCGGTCGCTGGTAATTTTCGCGCAACGACGAGTAGCCTTCGCCGGCAGGGACTGCCTGAAGCTTGAAGCCCAAATACTTTTCCACACTCACCGGCGGATAGTTTTTGGGAAGCGTTGTTTCAAACAGGCTCGGTGAGATGACGTTCAGATTGGAGCTGGCCTCTCGAATGGACATGCCGGGTTTCAATCGCCCCATGACCAAGAGCCACCAATCGGTTCCGGAATCCAATATGCTGTTTTTGCCGGCAGTTAAAGCCTCAGCACAGATCGGCAGCGCGAAATCAAAAGAACGTCCGACTTCGAGGCCGAAAAAACTGTCAGGCGTGACACCGATTATTTCGAAGGGTTGGTTCGTGAGAGTGAGCTTCTTTCCAATGACGTCTCTTTGCCCGCCGTATTCACGCTGCCAGAAAGCATTACTAAGGACTGCGCCCGGTGAGCTGCAACCGCGCGTGTCGTCGGAAGCTGTGAACACTCGCCCCAGCACGGGTGAGACGCCGAGCACATTAAAGTAGTCGCCGCTTACCCAGAGTGCTTTTCCCTGACGAACTTCGCCGCCCTGCGCCAGGTTGAATGATCCAGTCCCCCATGCAAGAACTCCTGAGAAGCTTTGCTGCCGATCGCGAATCTGTTCCCAAATTGGATTGGTGACTGCGTTAAATTGAGTGTGGTGATTACCGCGTGCGCCAGTCATGTCGGCGATGCGAATCTCAGCGAGTTCTTGAGGCGCTCTTACAGGCAGGCTCTTCAAGCGTAGTACGTTTACGAGTTGAAAGATTGCGGTGTTGGCGCCGATGCCAAGCGCGAGAGACAACACTGCCACGACTGTGAAGCTGGGATTCTTCCGCAGCATTCGCGCGGCAAATCTAAGATCCTCTGTCATTGTTTCCCCCCGTAAAATTCAAATCGGATCTATTGCATCTCAAATCTCAGATCTGAGATCCGGAATCAGAAAACTTCGGTCTTCCGTCAATCGCAAGTCGAAAATCGGCAATCGACAATCGAAAATCCCCTCACTCGTATCTCAGCGCCACCAGCGGATCGACTTTCGTCGCTCGCCGCGCCGGGATGTAGCAGGCAAGCAGCGCCACGGCAATCAGCAGCAACGCGATGAAACCAAAAGTCAAAGGATCCGCAGCACTAACACCGAATAGCATCGTTGTCATCAACCGCGTCAGAGCAAATGCCGCCAGCAGTCCAATCGCTACGCCAAGCAACGTCATCTTCATTCCATGGCTAAGAACAAGACGAAGAATGTCGCTGCGTTTTGCGCCGAGTGCGACGCGAATGCCCAGCTCATGTGTTCGCTGGCCCACGAGGTAGGAAACAACGCCGTAAATACCAAGCGTCGCTAGCAACAGGGCTACCGCAGCGAACGACCCGAGCAAAATCATCGAGAATCGGCGCTGTGCCAGCGAGCCGGCGATTACCTCGTTCATCGTCTGCATGTTCGAGATCACGTTCTGACTATTTTGGCTTTGCACCACCTGACGTATCGCACTCACGAAGGCCGGCTGGACGTCACCGCTCGAAGCATTCGAGCGCACAACGATGCCGGCTCCACCAGACCCCTCGACCTCACTGTCAGGCAGTGCCCTGAGTGGAAGATAGAGCTGAGCCTGAAGCGATTCTGTCTGGTCCGAATCGAGCCCCCATTGCTTGACATGACCAACGACGCCGACGATTTCATACGGCCCTTCCTCCTCGCCGAGATTGATTCGTCTTCCGATTGGATCCTGAGTACCAAAACGTTGCCGTGCCAACATCTCGTCGATCACAGCAACGCGCGCAGATCGCTCATCGTCATGATTTGTAAAGAAGCGTCCTTTGATCAGCTTCATTCCCATGGCCTGGAGGTAACCAGGTTCTACAACGTAGAAGAGCGCCATGTGCATTTCACTGGTACTCGCCGGTTTAGGTTCGCCTTCGATCCAGTAGAACCTGTCGTCCTCGCCGATGAGTGGTGCTGCGGCGAAGGACAACGATGCTCCGCTGACACCGGGTGCACTAGATAATTTGTCGCTCAGATCGCGCAACGTGGTGCGAGCAGTGTCGGCGGTGGAGCTGCGCATAGCCGGCGGGAACGTGACGTTGAACGTGAGAAGGTTGTCTGACCGGAAACCCGGATCGACGTTCCAGAGCGCATTCAAACTCCGAATCAACAGTCCCGCGCCAATAAGCAGGACCAGTGCTAGCGCCATCTCGAGAGCCACCAAAAACCCCTGGGCTCTTCCGCGAGCGCTAGCACCTCGCCCTCCCTCCTTAAGTGTTTCGTTGGCACGCCACTGAGAAGTTTTCAAAGCGGGGGCAAGACCCGCAAGGACTCCTGTGAGAATCGAGATGCCGAGCGTGAAAAGCAGCACGCGGAAATCGAGCTTCACTTCCGCTGCCCTGGGAAGCGCCGTAGGGAGAGCCTTGAGAGCAGCTTCAGTTCCCCACGCAGCGATGACAAGACCGGCAACACCGCCAATGAGAGAAAGCACAGTACTTTCAACGAGGGATTGCCGGAGCAATCGCCATCTGCTTGCACCCAGCGCCGCACGAATCGCGAACTCGCGTGTCTTTCCAGTCGAACGCGCAAGCATCAGATTGCTGACGTTTGCACATGCGATCAGCAACACGAGCCCCACTGCGGCAAGAAGCATCAGAAGAATCGGTTGGACGGCGCCAACCACCAGTGTTCTGAGTGGTACCAATTTCGCGCCGTTGTCCTTGTTCGTCGCCGGATAAGCGACCGCGAGATCTCGCATCACTCGATCGAGATCCGCTTGCGCCTGATCGAACGTGACTCCAGGTTTGAGCCGGCCAACTCCATGTATGCCTAGCGCAGCGCCCCGGTTCTGTAGAGCGGGACTGTTCCACGCGCCGATGGCGACGTACACATCCGGCGATCCAGAAAAGAAATTGAAGCTTGCAGGAATGACGCCAACGACGCGGTAGCTGCGATCGTCCAGCGTAATGCTCCTACTGATGATGTCGCTCGCGGAGTTGAATTTACGATTCCACAAACTAGCGCTAATTAGCGCAACTAATTCCGCTCCGCGCTTATCGTCATCAGCGGTGAACGTTCGACCGAGCACTGGTTTCACGCCGAGGACGTTGAACAAGTCGGCTGAGATCATTCGCGCGCGAACACGCTCAGGTTCATCTGAGCTTGCGAGGGTGAACCCGGCTCCTCGGAAGATCGCCATTGACGAGAACGTGCGATTCTCACGCTGCATGTCGACAAAATTGAGGTAAGGGATAGCACCTGTCTCGAAGTTCTGTTTGCTTTGATGGATCGTGACGAGTTGATCCGGATCGCGATACGGCAACGGACGGAGCAAGACTCCGTTGACGACAGAGAAAAACGCCGCGTTCGCGCCAATGCCCAGTGCGAGCGTCGCGATAACGACAGCAGCGAATCCGGGATTTCTGAGCAACGTTCTTAGTCCGTAACGTAAGTCTCGAATCATTAATGTAGCCCTCTAAATCAATTTTCGATTTTCGATTGCCGATTGCTCACTGCAGACAACAATCGAGAATCGAAAATCGGCAATCGAAATTTCCTTCATTCATATCTAAGCGCCACGATCGGATCGACTCTCGTTGCCCGTCGCGCAGGGATGTAGCAAGCCAGCAGAGCAACTATTCCCAGGAGCGCAGCCAATCCCGTGTAGGTCAGCAGATCGGTTGGCGCTACTTCAAAAAGCAAACTCCTCAGTAACCGAGTAGCGACGACTGCGGCGACAATGCCTGCGACGAGGCCAATGCTAATCAGCACGAGTCCCTGACGGAGCACCCAGCTCATGATCGTTCTTCTCGTCGCACCGAGCGCTAGTCGAATACCAATCTCCCGAGTTCGTTGACTTACCGAGTAGGCCATCACTCCGTAGATCCCGATGCTCGCCAACAACAGTGCCAGGAGTCCGAACAAACCAACTACTTGCAGTGCGAACTTGCGTTGCGACAATGAATCAGCCACAACGTTCTCCATCGTTCTTTCTCCAAAGACGGGCAAGTCGGGATTCACTTGCGCAACCTGCTCGTGCAGACTCTTTGTTAAGACTGTGGGGTTCGAGTCTGTTTTCAAATAAATCGCCATGGCATAACCCACATTTTGGAGAATCGGCGCATAGATGTGCGGCTGATCCGGCTGGTCAAAACCATCGGTCTTAATGTTTCCAACCACACCCGCAATGGTCCACCAGGGCCTTGTTGAATTGCGTCCACCGGGTCGAATTCGACGACCGATCGGATCTGTGTTCGGGAAATAGCGGCGGGCTAAGGCTTCGTCAACGAGGACGACGGACGTCGCAGAAATATCGTCAGCATCCGTAAAGAAACGGCCTTTGATTAGCGGTGTACCGAGTGCTCGGAAATACTCAGTGCTTACCGATGTAAACTGGCTCGTCGGCAGGCTCTCGTTCGCTGTTCCCTGATTCTCAATCGTGAAGTTGCCAGAGAAGTGACGACCAAGTAGCGGTACGCCGTTCCCATCTCCGATTGCCGCGTAACGCACTCCCGGAAGAGACGCTGTCCGCCTGAGAATTTCTTTGACAAACGACACACGCTTTACCGGATCGCGATAAGGATCCAGATCTGGATTGTTCGGCACAGGCAACCAGATCCGCGCCATCAACACATTCTCTGGATTGAAGCCCGGATTGATTTGCATCAGTCGACTGAAACTCTTCAGCAGCAACCCGGCGGCAATCATCAACACCAGCGAAAGCGCGAACTCGACAATCACAAGACCGGATCGAAAGCGCTGATGCCTGGTTCCGGCGCCGGAGCCCAACGTGCCTTCTTTCAAGTTGATAACGAGATCGGGACGTGAAGTTTGAAGCGCGGGAGCCAGTCCGAAAAGCAAACCCGTGAGTGTCGAAATCAAGAATACAAACAAGAGTACGCTTGCATTAATCGCAACCTCGTTCAGCCGAGGGATGTTTGGCGGTAATAGCCGTACCATGACTTGCAGAAACAGTGTGACGACTCCGAGGCCGATAGCTCCACCGATCAACGACAACAAAAGACTCTCCGTCAGCAGTTGAGCTATCAGTCTCGCTCGGCCGGCGCCCAGTGCGAGGCGCACCGCCATTTCGCGACGCCTGCCCGAAGCTCTGGCCAAAAGAAGGTTGGCGATATTCACGCATCCAATCAGAAGCACTAACCCAACAGCGGCAAGCAGCACGAGAAGCGTTGTGCGAACATTGCCGACTAAAGCCTGCTGCGCGGGGAGCAATCGCACGGTCCAGCCGTTTTCCGGGGGATACTCTTTCGGAAATTCTGCTCGCAGATTGGCAACAAACGCATCGAGCTTTGCCTGCGCTTGCTTCACATCGAGGCCGCTCTTCAATCTTCCAATTGCCCCGGGCAGCATCCTTTGAGCGCGGACTGGAGGTGCTGGAAAAGGATTCGCAGCGTAACCGGCAGTGGCCCAGATGTCGACCTCGTTTCGCAGCGTCTTACCCGGATGACGAAAGCTTGCCGGCATCACTCCAACAATCGTGTAGAGGTCGGTGTCTGCGTACACCTTGCGACCGAGAATGTTTGGATCAGACGCAAACAAGCGACGCCAGAGTCCATCGCTAATAACAACCGCTTCAGCGAATCCCTGGGCCCGATCCTCTGGTCCAAGTACACGGCCTAATTGAGCTTTTGCTCCCAGGAGAGTGAAGTAGTTAGGACTGACTCCGAGCAGCTCGATCCTTTCGGGGCGATCAGAGCCAGTCAGATTTGCATCAACCGGCCAGACAGCTGAGATCTCTGAAAAGACACCCGAGCGTTCCTGCAAGTCCTTGAGTTCGTCGACCGACATTCCAACGTTTTCGATTTGACGCGCGGTAAGATCATCCTGGACCAGGACGATCTGTTCAGGGTTGGGAAATGGAAGCGGGTTCAGGACGACTGCGTGCACCACGCTGAAGATGGCTGTGTTTGCTCCTATTCCAAGGCTGAGCGTCAGCACAGCGACGAGCGTGAATCCGGGTCGGCTGCGCAACATACGCGCCGCATAACGTACGTCTTGCCAAATCTTTTCCATGGTTCCCATAAGTCCTATTGGTCCTATTCTTCTTCACTCATATCGAAGCGCCACCAATGGATCGACTTTCGCTGCGCGGCGAGCCGGAATCAAACAAGCAACCAGCGCAACCGCCACGAGTAAGATCCCAACTCCGGCGAAGGTAAGCGGGTCTGTAGTGCCTACGCCGAGCAACAAGCTCGAAAAGACTCGGGTTAACAAGAACGAACCGATTAACCCGATTACAATGCCGACGATGACGAGCATCATTCCGTAACTAACAATGAGCTTTAGGACATCGCGAACTTGAGCGCCTAGCGCCATCCGAATTCCGACCTCGCGCGTTCGCTGTGTAACGGAGTAAGTCATGACGCTGTACAAACCTGTCGTCGCCAACAGCAAGGCCAGCAGTCCAAAGGCAGTTCCCATCCCAGCAGCTAATCGTGGCGCCCAGAATGCGAACTTCATGTTCTGTTCAGCCATGAGCATTCCAAACACGGGCAACCGCGAATCCATTTGAGCGATTTCGCGACGTGTGTTCTCAGCGACAGCCTGCAAATTACTTGATGAGTTCGTCTTGATCAGCAGAGTCATCCCGGACTCGTAATGCTGGAATTCGGGCATAAAAAGGTAAGGGCGTGGATCTTCGTAAACGCTGCGGTACAACCCGGTCTTAGCAATGCCGACGATTTCCACCGGTGGTGAACCTGACGACCAATAGTGAAGTCGTTGGCCCAGCGCCTTCTCCTCGCTACCGTAGAACTGACGTGCAAATTCCTGATTGACGATCGCGACCTGAGGCGCGTCAGCGTTGTCACGTTCGGTGAAGTCCCGGCCCATCACGAGTTGAGTGTCCATCGTTTGAAAATATTTTGGTGCGACGATGCAGCGCTCAACTTGGATGCCCTGGCCCGGCTTGGGATCCGGCTCGCCTTCCTTCAGGATTGGATTGATTACTGCGTTGCTTTCGCTCAGCGGCAGGAAGACAGCGAGCGAGGCGCTCCGCACACCTGGTTGTGCGTTGATGCGCCTCAACAACTCAGTGTAAAAGCGCTTGCCCGCTTCACCGTCGAAACCGAGCGCGGACGGATCAAGCCTTAATGTAACGAGATTTTCAGTGCTGAATCCCGGATCAATATGAAGTGCCTTATTCAAGCTACGGAGAAACAACCCGGCGCAGATAAGCACAACGATTGAGATTGCCACCTGGACCACCACCAACAAGCTGCGGATATTGAAACGCTGCAGGAAACCACGTTTTGTGTGCAACGCGATTTCGCCCTTAAGCACTGTCACGAGATTGGGACGTGAAGCCAGCAGAGCTGGCGTTAGCCCAAAAACCACGCCAGTCAACAGCGTGACGACGAACATCCACTTGAGCACGGCTAAGTCGGGACTGACATCAAGATTGATTGGAAAAGGTATCGGCGGGAACGATGCTTGAACGAGTGTCGAGCCCCAGATTGCGAACAACCAACCGAGCAGACCACCAAACAGTGCGAGTAGTACACTCTCGACTAACAGTTGACGGACGATGTGGAAACGTCTCGCCCCAATGGCGATCCGAATCCCGATTTCCTTCGTTCGTGCGCTGGCTCGCGCCAGCATTAGGTTAGCAACGTTTGCACAAGCAACGAGCAACACGAGAGCCGAAACTGACAACGCGAGCGCTGCACTGAACGCAAGAAACTTCGCAAGCGAATCGAAACGGCCGTCCTGTTCCGTCACCAACTGAACTTTGGTATCTGCAGCTTTGTCCGGATACAGCCGCGCCAGATTTCCGGCGACGATATTCAAATCCGCCTCGGCCTGTTTCATTGTGACGCCCGGCTTAAGTCGTCCCAACAGATTCAGATCGGCCCAGGTGCGCTCCTTCTCCCACAGAGGATCGCCGCCGTTAAGTTTTGTTCGCATCATCAGCGGCAGCCAGAAATCCTGGCGGATAGCAAACTTCACCCCCTCAAAGTTTTCTGGACCAACACCGACTACCGTAAACGGCGAAGCGTTCATGTAGATGGTCTTGCCGACAATTGCAGGATCGGAATTGAAGCGGCGCTGCCAGAATTTGTTGCCGAGCACGACTACGGGATGTGTGTTTTGAGTTTGCTCTTCTTCTGGCAGAAAACCACGCCCGAGTGCGGGCTTAATGCCGAGTACTTCGAAATAGTTACTGCTGACGAATTCTCCCCAGGCGATCTCCGCGCGTCCACGGTCGCTATCGTCCCGACTCGCATTCGCGCTGATACCAGCAGAAGTCATTTGCCAGACAAGCAGACCTGAGAGGCTTTGATTTTGATCGCGGAGATCCTTGTAGTTGGCGTAAGAGAATGTGCCCCAGACCTCCGGATCTTTCTTGCTTCCCCAGAACGGCACCACCAATTGATGGGCATTCGGCACAGGTAAAGGACGAAGGATGAACCCATTAACCGTGCTCAGGATCGCTGTATTCACACCGATGCCGAGTCCCAGGGTGATCACAGCGACAACAGTGAAGCCCGGATGTCTCCAGAGACTCCGAAAACTGTAGCGAATGTCTTTAAGTAATGTCTTCATTGCTCAGCTATTAGGTCTTTTACAGATCTCTCCAATTTCTAGTAGCTTCGGTTTCGTGTTGTTTCGTTCTTGGTTCGTGTTACTTCGTGGATCAATGGGCTTGCGATAAAACCGATCCACGAAATGACACGAACCACGAACGAAACAACACGAAGCATCCGTACGCCACTTCGAAAACAATCCCAAATTCACAATTCGAAATTCGCAATCCGCAATTCCTTCACTCGTATCTGAGCGCCACCAGTGGATCGACCTTCGTGGCGCGCCTCGCCGGTATGTAGCAGGCGAGCAGGGCTACAAACGTCAAACCTAACGTGATAGCGACGAAGGTGAGCGGATCGGTTTCACTGACCTCAAACAACAAGCCCTTCATCACTCTCAACAAAGCGAATGCGGCGCCGAGGCCAATTGCAATGCCCACCATGATCACCAACATTCCCTGGCCCAGGATCAAACGGAGAACATCGCCAATCTGTGCGCCCAGTGCCAGACGAATACCAACTTCATGAGTTCGTTGAGTGACCGTGTAGGCTGTCACGCCATAGATCCCGGCAGCCGATAACAACAATGCAATGACGCTGAAGAGTCCAAGCAGGAACAGGTTAAAGCGCGGTTGGGTGACAGACGTGCTGACGATGTGCTCCATTGTTTCTACGTTGGACACTGGCACTGCCTTGTTGATTTCTACAGTCGCTTGTCGAATCGCACTGGCAATACTCTGCGGTTCAACTGTGGACCGGACCACGATCGACATCCCCTCGAAAGGGTTTTGCAATGAGCAAAAGTACAGCTCGGGGGCAGGCTCTTCTTTGAGCTCCACACTGCGCACGTTGCCGGTTACACCAACGATTTCAAACCAGATCGGCTGGTTGTTGCTGTCAGTGCTTCCAAAAGTGATTCTCTTTCCTACCGGGTTCTCACCACCAAAGTTCTGCTGGGCCAAAGCCTCATTGACTATCATCGTCAGCGGCGCATTCTCTTTGTCGCGCTGGTCGAACGCACGACCCTGCATCATCGGAATGCCCATCGCACGAAAATAGTTTGGACTGACGCTACGAAAGTTCGCTCCGGGCCACTTGTCGGGAGTGGTGATTGGTTGACCTTCGATCCTGAATGCGGCGGTCGGTCCTTTGCTTAATGGCAACGTATTGATCAGTCCGACGTGCTGAACACCCGGAACCGCGCTAACCTTCTCGACCACACGCTCATAGAACGAGATGTAGTCAGCATCGCTTTTGAAGCTCGGACCGGAAGGCGAAAGTCGAGCCGTCAATACCTGTTGTGCTACGAATCCCGTATCGACTGCCTGCAGTCGCATGAAGCTTCGGAACAACAAACCTGCACCGGCCAAGAGGACCACGGACAACGCGACCTCGGCGACGATCAGGGCCTGGCGAATGCGAGTGCGACGCGCGCTGCCTCCAGCACCGCGACCTGTTTCGCGGATCGACTCTTGTAGATCGTGTTTAGAAAACTGAAGAGCCGGAGCGAGGCCAAAGAGAATGCCGGTGAAAACGGACGTGACTAACGTGAACGCGAGAACGCGCCAGTCTATTTTGATCTCGGCGACGCGAGGAAAATCACCCGGCAATAATTTGAGAATTAGCGACAAAAGCCACGACGACAGAAGCAATCCAAAAGCGCCACCCGCAAGCGCCAGCATCGTACTTTCAGTGAACAGCTGTCGTATCACACGCCAACGCGATGCACCGAGCGCCGCGCGAATTGCCATCTCCTTGTGACGCGCAGCCGAGCTTGCCAGTAGCAGATTGGCTACGTTTGCGCAGGCGATCAAAAGAACAAACGTTACCGCGCCGAATAGCATCCACAACATTCTGTTGGTGTCACCAACAAGATGTTCCTGAAGTGCAACTACTCGATTGAAACGTTTGTTGTTCGTGTTGGGATACTGTTGGCGCAAACGAGCTGTGATTGTTTCCATCTGGCTCGCTGCTTGAGGCAGTGAAACTCCTGGCTTGAGCAAAGCAACGGCCGCGAGGTAACCCATCCCGCGAGACTGCGTCACGTCCATGCGTTCATTCAGCTCCGGAACCAATCGCGAGGGCGGCAACCACAGCTCCGTTCGATCCGGATATTGAAATCCAGCCGGCGCGATACCAACCACGGAGTAGCTCTTGCCATCGAGCGTGATTGGCTTTCCAATGATTTCCTTATCGCCGCCAAAACGCCGCTGCCATAGACCATGACTCAAAACCGCGACTGGCGCGTGACCAGCTTGCTCGTCGTCAGGGATGAAGAGACGTCCGTATTGCGGCTCGACACCAAAGACGGAGAAGAAGTTGGCGGAAGTTTGAGCTACATCTATTCGTTCTGCCTGATCAGAAAGGGCGAGGTTTGCAGTTGTCGTTTTGATAGCGGCGAGATGTTCGAAGACATTGTTCTGGGCTCGCCAGTCGAGAAAGTTAGCGGACGTGACCTGAATCCGTTTCTTTGCAGGATCCAGTTCTTGAATCGCGACCAAACGATCGGTGTTTCGATATGGCAGGCGACGGAGCAACACGCTGTTTACGACACTGAAGATTGCGGTGCTCGCGCCAATGCCGAGAGCCAGCGTGACAATCACGATTGCGGTGAACCCAGGGTGCTGCAAAAACCCACGCAAACCGTAACGAAGATCAGAAAATAGAGTTTCCATGGCTGCTTAATAGGTCGTATAGGTCATTGGTCCTATTGCTTCACTCGTACCTTAGTGCCACCAGCGGATCGACCTTTGTTCCGCGCCACGCCGGGATGCAGCACGCAACCAAAGCAACCAACGTCAACAGTGCAGAAACTATTGCGAACGTCATTGGATCCTTCGCGGTAACTTCGAATAACAAACTGGCCATCACGCGCGTTAAGGCGAACGCTCCTGCGAGACCAAGCACGACACCGATTAGCACGAACGTCATTCCCTGTCGGAGTACCAGAGACAACACGTCACGTCGCTGCGCTCCCAACGCCATGCGCACTCCGATCTCATGCGTACGCTGAGTGACCGAGTAAGACATCACGCCGAAGATTCCTGTCGTTGCGAGCAAAAGAGCGACTGCAGCAAACAAGCCGAGCAGCAGCGTGCGGTAACGTGGTGCTGCAACTGCGGAATCAACCCAGTCTTCCATCGTCTTGATCGCAGCGACGGGTTGATCCGGATCGATCGCCTGGACTTCTTTGCGGACAGCTGCCGCAAGACTTAAAGGCTTGCCTGTGGTGCGGATTACAAGATTTGTGCCCCCGTTTGCATGAGTGGGCAGATACATGATCGGAGCTGGTTGGAATTCCAGGCCAGCGTTGCGAAGATCACCAACGATGCCCACAATCTCGTATGCCTCTTTGTTCATCCACATCACCAGGCGTTTTCCCAACGGCTCTTCATTTGGGAAGACCTGACTCGCAAGCTGCTCGCTGATGATCACCAGCTTGGCGCTGTCACTGACTTCTTGTTTGGTGAAGTTCCTGCCGCGCAGAAGCGGAATACGAAGCGAGCGGAAGTAATTCGTGTTAACACGACGAAAGTCGTAGTCGAACACCTGGTCCTGCGATCTTCCCTCGACCCAGAACGGCATGTCGTTTAGCTGGCCGCTCAAGGGCAACTCAGTGATCAGACCAACGGTCTCTACTCCGGCCAGCCCGCCAACGCGTTCTTCCAACTGTTGGAAGAAACTAACTGCTTTGTCAGGAGTGGGATACTTCTGCCTGGGCAAATCGACACGCATCGTTAACACGTTGTTCGCATCGAACCCTGGGTCGATGTTCTGCAAACGGATCAGACTCTTGATTAGCAGGCCTGCTCCAATCAGCAGCACCACAGCGACTGCAGTCTCGACCACTACGAGCAGGCTGCGAGTGCGACTGCGGTGAAGTCCCTCTCCACCTCCGCGCCCACCTTCTTTCAACGTTTCGCTCAGACTGAGCTTCACTGTTCGCAGTGCAGGTGCGAGTCCGAACAAGATTCCCGTTACGATCGAAAGCAGCACCGTAAATCCGAGAACTGTCAGATCTATTCTTACGAGCGCAGTCGACGGCAGACTTCCTTTGCTAAGCTTGACGAGAACATCGACGCCCCACGCTGCCAGTAGCGTTCCAAGGGCGCCACCGATCAGTGCCAGCAGCACACTCTCAGTAATCATCTGCCGTACGATTCGAAATCGGCTGGCGCCCAGCGCCGTTCGCAGCGCTATCTCTTTCTGTCGTGACGCTGCGCGAACCAACAACAAATTCGCTACGTTCGCGCACGCTATGAGGAGTACAAAACCAACCGCTCCAAACAGAATCAGCAACGTTGGTCTGGTATTGCCTACGAGCTGTTCTCGTAGGGGTACGAGGCGAAGATTCCAGTTTGTATTCGTTTCTGGATATTGCGCCTCCAACTGTTTCGCGACGATATCCGTATCTGCCTGGGCCTGCTCGAGTGTGACGCCCGGTTTGAGCCTGCCAATTGGCCGAAGGAAATGGGCTTTCCGCTGTTTCATTCCAGGCGATGCCTCGAAGTTCATCGGAACCCACAGTTCAGCGGTTTGCGGGAAACTAAAGTCGCGCGGCATCACGCCGATGACTGCGCAACTCTTTCCATCCAGCGTAATCGTCTTGTTCACAATTGATGGATCGCCGCCAAAGCGTCGCAGCCAGAGCGCGTGGCTCAGTACGACGACCTGGTCCTGTCCAGACTTTTCATTCTCGAGTTGAAAAGTGCGTCCAAGTGAAGGTTGCACGCCGAGCGCCTGAAAGTAGTTGCCCGTTACGCCGGCGGCAGTTAGTCGTTCTGGTTCACCGGCGCCTGTGAAGTTCACCGGCACAGGGCCCGAAAACATTGCCGCGAACTCGGCGAATGTTTTGTTCCGCTCGCGATAATCGAGGTAGTCGAGCGGCGTCACACTCGCGCGATTGCCACCACCACGAACGTTTCCAAATACCCAGACCAGGCTGTCGGGTTCCGGGAAGGGCAACGGCCTCAACAGCACTGCATTGACGAGGCTGAAGATCGCGGTGTTGGCGCCGATACCCAGCGCAAGTGCGATCAATGCAATGACAGTAAACCCAGGTCGCTTCAGGAGACTGCGAACTCCATAACGGATGTCAGTAAACAGAGTTTCCATGGCTTGAACTCCAAATTGACAATCGACAATCGCAAATCGAAAACTTTTTCACTCGTACCTTAGCGCTACGAGCGGATCGACTTTCGTTGCGCGACATGCGGGGATAAAACACGCCAGCAATGCCACCAGCAGCAGTCCCAACGTGACGGCCGACAACGTGAGAGCATCCATCGCGTCTACGCCTACGAGCAGACTCGACAGGAAACGCGTCACCCCCCAGGCGCCGGCTAATCCCAAGCCGGCGCCTGTTACGGCCAGCAACATCCCGTGGCGCACGACGAGTTTGAGTACGTCACCGCTACTCGCTCCCAGCGCCATGCGAATTCCAAACTCGTGGGTACGCTGCGTCACTGCAAACGCCATAACGCCGTAGATCCCGATCGCAGCAAGCAAGAGAGCGACGCCGGCAAAAATGCTCAACATCACAGATGAAAAACTGTAGAGACTGATCGAGATCGCGCGGACCTCGCGCATCGTTTTCACATCGAACACCGGCTGGTCCTTGTCGATGGCCCATACTTCTTGCCGGATCGGCGCTGCCATCGCTGCGGGATCAACCTTAGTCCTGGCGACAAGGATCATCGACTGCCAGGAATCCTGTGCATGCGGCACGTAGAAGTCTGAAGTGATTGGCGTGTTGAGATCGTGTCTGACGTCCTGGACCACTCCAACAACCTGCATCCAGGGATTCTGATCGAGCGGCCCGGTGTAGCGCATCCGCTTGCCGATCGGATCCTGATTGGGCCAATAGGTTCGAGCGAGCGTTTCGTTGACGATGATTACGGGTGGAGCGCCAGCCTTGTCTTGTTCGGTAAAGGCACGTCCCTTAAGCACGGCGATTCCCATTGTTTGGAAATAGCCGGGGCTGCATACGCGATAGCGGCCATCGTTCCACTGTCCGGTTGCAGGCTCGGGAAGGCCTTCGATAAGAAAGCTCGTTGACGAGTTGGCGCCGCCGAGCGGCAAATAGTTGACTATGGCCGCTGATTGCACACCAGGTAGCGCCTCCGTGCGCCTCACGAGTTCTGAAAAGAAAGCCTGGCGCTGTGGTTCTTCTCGGTACTTCGCTACCGGGAGCACGAGGTTCATTGTGATGAGGCTCTCCGGATTGAAGCCAGGATTCGTTTTCAGCAGCTGAAGGAAGCTACGAATGAGCAAGCCGGCACTCATGAGCAGCATCAGCGAAAGTGCAATCTCTGAAACGACCAGCACGCTGCGCAGACGATTTGAACCGCCTGCACTCTGCCGCCCACCTTCCTTCAGAGCATTGTTGAGATCCGGCTTTGAAAGCTGCAACGCGGGCGCTAGCCCGAACAGCATGCCGCTTAAAACTGAAATCACAACTGTGAAACCAAGCACCGGCAGGCTGATTCTCATGTTCTGCCAGCCAGCAGCAAACCTTGCCGCCTCTCCTGGATTTGCAGCACGGAACGCGTCAATGCCCCAATAGGCGATCAGGATTCCGAGCGCTCCTCCGAGCAATCCAAGCATTACGCTCTCGGTAAGTAATTGCCGGATGATGCGGAAGCGACTGGCGCCGAGTGCTGCACGCACAGCGATCTCTTTTTGACGCCCGAGTGCGCGGCCGAGCATCAAGTTGGCAACGTTTGCGCAACCGATAAGCAGAACAAATCCAACGGCTGCCATCATGATCCACAGCGCGGTCGAGTACATGCGCACCGTATCTTCAAGAATCGGATACAGCACGACGCCACGACCCGTGTTGGTCTCGGGATACTGTTTTTCGAGCTGGCTCGCGATTGTGTCGAGATCGGCTTGGGCTGCTGCTAAGGTTACGCCCGGCTTAAGGCGACCGATGCCGAGATAGCTATGACTGCGACGACTCTGCATCAACTCCGGCGTCATCGCCAATGGCCCATAAATCTCACCACCTTTTGGATAGTTAAACTGCGGAGGCAGCACACCGATCACAGTGCGTGGAACACCGTTCGTTGTAATCGTCTTATTGACGATATTCGGATCGCCACCGAATCGACGCTGCCAAAGGCTATAAGTAAGCAACACTACCGCGTCTTTTCCCGGCTCGTTCTCGTCCGGAGCAAAGCCACGACCAAGGATTGGCTTCACTCCTACAACGTCGAGGAAGTTTGACGTGACGAGAAATCCCTGAACGCGCTCAGGCATTTCATTCCCGGAAAGATTGGTGCTCCACCAACGGTAGATGCCGAGCTGTTCGAAAGTCTTGTTTTGAGCGCGCCAGTCGAGATAGTTCGCGACAGTAACTTCGTTCCGCTCGACGCCTCGACTCGGAACCTTGTCCCACACTGCGACGATCCGCTCAGGGTCAGGAAATGGGAGCGGCTTCAGCAGCAAGGCGTTTACGATGCTGAAGATCGTGCTGTTTGCGCCGATGCCAAGCGCAAGAGTAAAGATAGCGATGGCAGTGAACCCAGGCCGCTTTACAAGATTTCGAACGGCATATTTCAAATCCTTCAGGAAGCTGTCCATGGCTGCTCCTATCCGCGGTTGTCCGAATAGTTATTCAACTGTTACGACCATTAGCGCGGCGTCATCATGAAAGACGTTTCCACAGAATCCCCTTACGGCGTTCAGAATGCGTGCCTGCAGTTCAGCAGCGCCCAGGTTGCGCGACGCGATCAGGAGATCGCGCAACCGCTGTTCTCCAAACTCTTCACCGTTTGCGTTGCGCGCTTCCGTCAAACCATCTGTGAACAACAACAACCGGTCACCTGCGTGCAAACTGATCTCGCACTCGTCGTACAGAGAGTGCGCAAATGCTCCGAGCACCTGTCCTCCATCTTCCAGGCGCAGGCAATCACCATTTCGTCGGACCAGTAGCGGCGGATTGTGGCCGGCATTTGTGAAGGTGAGCAGGCGGCTTTTGACATCGAGCAGGCCGTAAAAGCACGTGATGAATTTGTTGAGAGGGGTATTGGCATACATCACTGCGTTCAGGCGGCCGCACAACTCGCTCGGAGAAATGGTTGCAGTCGCCGAGGACTTCAGCGCCGCTTGCATGTTCGACATCAGAAGTGCTGCGGGTAAGCCTTTGCCCGCAACGTCGGCGACGCAGAGTGCAGTGTGCTGCTGATCAAGATTGAAGGCGGCGAGGAAGTCGCCGCTTACAACATGCGCGGGTTGCCAGGCAGTTGCCAATTCGAATCCCTTGAGACGAGGCAACCTTCGGGGTAACAGCCCCTGCTGGATTTCGCGCGCCTCTTCCAGTTCCAACTTCAACCGCCGATTGTTCAAGCGCGTCTCGTCATCTCGAAGTTGAAGTCGTCGCCGTGCCCGTCCGCGCTCGATCTGCGTGCGCAGTGTTTGGAGCAAACGCGAGTTGTCCCAGGGCTTCTGAACGAAGTCGGTGACACCGCGTCGCATGGCTTCAACGGCCAAGTCGACGGTTCCCCACGCAGTCATCACGACGATGGGAACGAAGTTATCGAGAGCCTGAATGCGGGAAATCAGATCCAGGCCTTCCTTGCCCGACGTGGTGTCACGGGCGTAGTTCAAGTCCATCAACACCAGATCGAAATTGCGTTGTTTGATTGCGTCGATGACGGCGGAGGGAGAATTTGCCGCTTCGGTTTGGTAGCCTGCGCCTTTTAGTAGCAGTCGCAGAGCTGCAAGAACATCAGGTTGGTCGTCTGCAATTAGAGTACGCGGTATTTGAGCGGCCAAAGGGTTCACGGCTTTCTCCCCACTTTCTGGCGCATCAAGCCTTGCGTTTTGCCTGGCTGCGACAGCGCGAGTTAACTCGCGCGGCCGTGATTACGCCATCAGTCTTTCATTAATGGTTTCGCGATCCGCAGCAACAATGGAGCGCGAATAGAGCAGCAGCAGACCCAGCAGTCGCAATTCAAAACTCAGTTATTAACAATCCATCCATCTTCCAGTCGCACAATCCGGTTGCCGTACGCGGCATTCGTTTCGGAGTGCGTAACCTGAACGATCGTCGTGCCCTCTTCGTTGAGGCGCTTGAACATCTCCATAATCTCTTTGCCCTGCGTTGAGTGCAGGTTTCCAGTCGGCTCGTCTGCCAGAATTACGCGTGGATTCGCCACGACGGCGCGGGCGATCCCGACCAGCTGCTGCTGGCCGCCTGACAATTGACTGGGAAAAAGATCCTTCTTCCCCACGATCTGAAATCGATCAAGTGTGTCGCAGACGATCGATTGTCGATCTTTCCGACTGACGTCCCGATAAGACAGCGGTAACTCGAGGTTTTCAAATACCGTTTGGTCGTCGAGCAAGTGATAGCTTTGGAAAACAAAGCCAATGTTGCGGTTGCGAAGATTGGCTCGCTTCTTATGGTCCAGCGCATGCACACCCACGTCGTCGAAGTAGTATTCACCCGACCAGGATTGATCGTGCATTCCCAGAATGTGGAGCAAGGTAGACTTCCCTGCTCCCGACGGCCCCATGATCGACACAAACTCTCCGGGCTCGATGTCGAGATCGATCCGGCGCAGCACGAAGGTCTTGGCTGGACCATGCGAAAAAGCCTTTTCAATATTTCGCAACCGAATCATTGAATATCACCAAAACCGCTCTCTTTGAGCTCTCGCTTTGCCTGCTCGATTTCAGCGCGGCGGCTGGCAGACCCCGTTTCTTCCTCAACAATCAACCCATCGAACAAATGCACGATCCGATCGGCGTGCTGCGCATAACGCGGATCGTGCGTCACCATGCAGATCGTTGCGCCGCCACGATGCAGTTCCCGCAACAACTCCATGACTGCTTCGCCGTTTGTCGAGTCGAGGTTTCCGGTAGGCTCGTCCGCAAGCAGGATGCTCGGCTGGCCGGCCACTGCTCGAGCAACAGCTACACGCTGTTGTTGACCTCCGGACAATTGACTCGGCAAGTGCTTCGCTCGATGCGCCATGCCCACACGTTCCAGAGCTTCAGTGACACGCTTCTTTCGTTCAGCTGAGCTCATGCCGCGGTACGTTAGCGGCAGTTCGACATTCTCGTAGACCGTCAAGTCTCCGATCAGGTTGAAACTCTGGAAGATGAAGCCTACTTCGCGATTGCGAATACGGGCGCGTTGCGAGAGGGTCAGGTTCTCGACGGGATTGTCGTTCAAAATGTATTGGCCGTCGGTCGGCGTATCCAGCAGCCCGAGGATCGACAACAAGGTCGACTTCCCGCAACCCGATGGACCGGCGATCGATACGTACTCGCCTTTTTGTATGTCGAGATGAATGCCTGAGAGCGCGTGAGTCTCGACTTCGTCCGTGTAGAAGATCTTCTTGACGTCAGATAAGTGAATAAGGGGTTGAGTGGAACTCATCTCGGGGCATCTCCTTCAAGAATTTTTGATTTTGGATTCTGGATTCAGGATTTGCGTACTAATTCGCAATTCCTAAATCCTAAATCCTAAATTTACCTGAGTTGGATACGGTTATAATTGTCCCAGGCGGAAGTGTCAGAAAGAATGACCTGATCACCTTCGCGCAGACCATCGACTATTTCGATTTCGCTTACGGAATTTCGACCGAGAGTAACAGGCGTGCGATAAGCCTCACGACGATCAGGCGTCAGCTTGAACATCGTCACGGTCGACTGGCCCTGACCGAAGGCAGGACGACCTACCTTAAGCACATCGGGAAGTCGCTCGAGCTCAATCGTTCCATCGACGCTCAGATCAGCACGCGCGCTTGTTGGCAGCGGCCCAATCAAAGCAGCATCGATTGTGAATGTTCCTTCGCGAGCTGCCGGGTCGATACGTGAAACCTTGCCTTGGATTATTCCGTTGCGAGTGTCAACCTCGACGCGCTGGCCGATTTTCACATCCTTAATTTGCGTCTCGGCAACTCTCAACTCGGCTTTGAGAGACGCAGGATCGGCAACGCGGGCGATATCCGTTCCCGTCGTCACCTGCTGGCCCACTTGGACCGTGACTTGTTGCAGCACTCCGGGAGTTCCGGCACGAACTTTTAGACTCTCGACCTGATCATGTTTCAGCCTCGCAAAAGCCTTAAACTGTTCAATCCGGCTGCGTTGAGCATTAAGTTGCGCTCGGGTCGACTTTGTGCTGATGGCGAGCCGCTTCTTTTCGACGTTGAGCCGATTGAGCAGGTCCTGCACCTGCACGCGCGCCATCTTCAGCGTTAGTTCAGCAACGAGACCCTGCTTCCCCAACTCTTCGTTCGCGTCGAGTTCCAATTTGGCGCGGCTGTAGTCTGCGTTGATCGTGGCAATTGCGGCCTGCTGGGCCATGCTTTCACTTTCCAAACGAACACGCAGAGTCTCTTCGTCTGCCTGGGCTACCTTCAGCTGATAATCCGCGTCCATTGCCTGCTGCTGCATTTGCGGATTCGACAATTCAGCGAGGACGGTATCAGGACCGACTTCGACGCCTGCCAGGATTGGGATTACTTCAACGCGACCGTCGGCTGGAGCCGGGATACGGCGGGTTAGTTCGGGGACGAGCGTACCCGAACCCCGAACGTTTCTGATCATTTCTCCACGCTTAACAGTATCGATCACTGTCGTGGAGATCTCGACGGTTGGCGCGGCGGGTTTGAGTTTTGTAAGTCCGTACGTAATGCCACCCACTGCCGCCACGCCAAGCACTGCAAACGCAGCCGTGCGGATACGTTTTTTAATTTTGGATTTTGGTGGCCGCTTAATATCCATCTTCAGTTACTGCTAACAAAACCGTACTGCGAATTTCAAGAGGAGAACTGCACACCCGTTGTTTTGAGAGCGGTGATTTCGGTGAAGCGTGCTTTGAGCGAACGGCAGACTTCTCCGGTGGCTGTTGCAGTTCTCCAATGCTGATAGATTCAAAGTCCATGCCATTGCTGATCTTCTGTGACTGTTTCCTGCATCGAATTGGGTTTTATCTAGGAAAATCA